>NZ_JBEYXK010000086.1:0-9705 GCF_040645035.1 Streptomyces sp. NPDC046876
TTTTTCGGGGTGTTTTTTTTGGTGGGGGGGTGGGGGGGTGCGGGGGGGCGCGGGGGGGGCGGGGGCCAGCGGGGGCGGCCGTCGGGGGCGGCCGCGGGCCGGGCTCGTCAGGTGCCGGACGCGAGCCTTCACCAGGATCCTCCGAACAGGTCGTTGAGAGCCTCGGTCCGGTACCCGGCCGCGGGCACCGTGGGGATCCGTGCCAGCCGGTCCTGGCGCAGATGATGTGCCCGTACGGCCTCGACGATCTCGTCGCGCCCGGCCGGAACGTAGATCTGGGTGGTGGTCAGGTGGGCGTGGCCAAGGACCCACTGCACGTCCGTCAACGCTAGCTCCGGGTCCCGGGCCATCCGGTATGCGGCCGTGTGCCGAAGGTCGTGGAGTGTCCAGTTCGCCCCGAGCAGGGCGTTGGCCCGGTTCAACATCGCTCTCGCGGCGTGATAGTTCAGCGGCCGAAACGGCCGCCGCAGCGTCCACCACAACGGCGCCGCCGGATCCCGTGGCACCCCCGCCCGCCCAGATTCTTCCTGGTAGATCCTCAACCACACGAAGGCATCCGGGGACGACGGAAGCTGCTAATAGGCCCGTGTGCCCTTCCGGATGACTCCCAGCAGCTGATCGCCCGGCAGCGGATCCCGCTGGCGGCTCGTCAACAGCTCCTCAGGCCGGGCGCCGTTGGACACCCAGAACGCCAACAACGCCCGGTCCCGGTTCTACTTCAGAGCGGCGAAAAGCTCATTGAACCGGTGATCGGGGATCCGCCGCGGCAACCGGGTGGGTACCGAAGGCCGGTAGCGGCCACCGCCCGGCGCGCGGAAAGCCCGCCCTGCACCTGGGGGCCAGCGGCGATCCCGGCCCTCGGGAAACGGGTTGATGATCGGGCCAGTCCCCTCGTCCAGGTGGAAGGCGTAGAACGACCTCAACACCGCTTCGCTGTGCACCCGCGTCCTGGCCGGGTACATCGCCCCCGGCGCCGCTCGGCCGGTCACCGTATTCGGCAAGCCCACCAGGGGGCGTGCCGGAGGCGGCGTCGAAGCGTCCTGGGACCGCCGGCGCCAGTGGACGCGGACCGGCTTCGGCGCGACCTGCATCCACCGGGCGAAGTCCCGGGCATCCGCCCGCGTCACCCGATCCCACTCCAGCCCCCAGCCGGCCAGGAACCGCCACCACCGCAGCAGGTCCATCCCGTACGACCGCATCGTTGCCGGTGGCCGTCCACAGGCTTGGAGCTCAGCAAAGAACCGCTCCACCGGCTCCACCACGACCCCGGCCGCGTCCAGCAGCACGTACGGCCACGCCGGATCCGTCGACCTCGCCAAGCCACCCGATTCCGGCAGCACAAAGCCGACCAGATCCCGGGCAGAACCACCCGTCTCAAGCATGGCCAGGAAGCTAGCAGAAACCCCATCTGACCTGCGAATACACACATACCCGACGCTGCGCAGATTCAGTGCGCCAACACAGCCGCCAGCCCACTCAGTCAAACTGCACAACCCCAGGTCAGAAGCGTGACGACTGCGCACACTCACTGACCGGCGACAGCAGGGCACGGCGTGCCTACGAGGGCGCATAGGATCCGACGCACACAATGCCCGTAAATGCCCGATTCATGCGAACAATCCATGCCGAGTTCATGACACAGGAGTGCGTGCCGATGGATCTGGAGCTCACCGACAAAGTCGCCGTCGTCACCGGTGCCAGCAAAGGCATCGGCTTGGCCATCACCGAGGCGTTCCTGCGTGAGGGCGTGCGTGTAGTCGCCGGCAGCCGTTCCGAGACCCGTGAGCTGGCCGCCATGCGTGAGACATATGACGTGGCCTTCGCAGCCGGCGATCTGGCTACCAGCGAAGGAGTGGAGGCACTGATCCAGGCGGCGATGGAACATCATGGCAAGATCGATATCTTGGTCAACAACGTCGGAGCCACCAAGCCCCGCACCGATTTCCTCGCCATCGACGACGCACAGTGGCAGCGGGGCTTCGACCTGAACTTCTTCAGCGCCGTCCGCGCCAGCCGCGCCGCGCTGCCGCACCTGCTCGCGGACGGCGGAGGCGCGATCGTCAACATCAGTTCCCTCAACGCCCGGATGCCCTTCCCCATGGTGGTGGACTACTCGGCGGCCAAGGCCGCACTGACCAGCCTTACCAAGGCGCTGTCGGAGGAGTTTGCGCCGCGCGGCGTACGGGTGAACTCCATCGCTCCGGGACCGGTCCGCACCCCGTTCTGGACCGCCCCCGGCGGCTTCGCCGAGACGGTGGCAGCCAGCGCAGGAACCACTGCCCAGGAGGCCATGGACGTGGTGGTGCCCCAGCAGACGGGCATCACCACAGGACGCTTCACCGAACCCCAAGAGGTCGCCAACCTCGCGCTCTTCCTGGCCTCGCCCCGCGCCGCGAACATCACAGGCGCCGAATTCCTCATCGACGGAGGCCAGACCAAAACGACCTGAGCCCTGGCGCGACGGCGCCGCGGGGAATCCTGCTCGGGGCTTCACGGCACAACCACTCGGGCAGCCCGGATCGCCGTCTGCTCCCTGGAAGACGACCCGGTCCTGAACGAGCTGGAGGTGCGCACCACCACGAACCCAATCCAGCTCGCCCTGTGGGCCGCCTCCGGGCCGGTCGTCGTATTCGCCACGTACGCCTCACTGGTGGACCGCGAGGACATCAATGCACCCAAGGGCAAGCGGAACGTTCGCGGGCCCCTGGAGGCTGGACGGCTCCACCAAGATCGCACGGATCATCGTCCCGGTGTTCCTGGAGCCCGGAGAGGACCCCACCGACATGCTCGCCAGCGCCAGCTTCCGCCCCCTTGTAGCGGTCCGTCCAGGGCCTCCGCAGTCACGATGACCGTCTGGTCGAGCAGCTCGCCTCCGCGCCCTCACCAGCGGAAAGCACAAAGTCCACCTGCGCCGCGACGAGGACGGGCAGATCGTCGGAGCCGGCGGGGAGGGCGAGGACCAGGAAGACGGGGCCGACGCCGCCGCGGAGTCGGCGCTGCCCCACTTCTCCAGCCCGCGGGACGCCGCCACGATCGCCGCATTCCTGCGCACCCGCGTCTACCGGCCCGAATCCTTGCCGCTGGAGGGCTATCAGGCCCTGCTGCGCTGGCGGGCGGAGAACGGAATCACCGGCCTCTACGCCGTCCCGTACGACACCGAGACCGAGGTCGGCGTCACCAAGACGTTCCCGCTCGGCCGGTGGGTGCACCAGCAGCGCAAGGCCCTGCGCACCGGGGAACTCGAGGACAGGCGCAAGACCCTGCTGGACGCCCCGGAGGCCGGGATGGTGTGGGAGCCCGGCGAGGAAGCGTGGGAGGCCAAGCTCGCCGCGCTCCGGTCGTACCGGCGGGCCACCGGGCACCTCGCGCCCCGGCAAGACGCCATGTGGGGCGAGGACGACCAGATGGTGCCCATCGGACAGCACATGGCCAACCTCCAACGCAAGGGCACCAAGAACGGCCTGGGCAAAGACCCGGCCCGGGCCGCGGAACGCGCGGCGCAGCTGACCACGATCGACGAGGACTGGGGCTGCCCGTGGCCGCTGGACTGGCAGCGGCACTACCGCGTCCTGGCCGACCTCGTCGACGCCGACGGCCACCTGCCCCACATCGCCCCCGGCGTCCTCTTCGACGGCGACGACATCGGACGCTGACTCCAGCAACAGAAGCAACCGACCACCTGGGCCCGGCTGCTGCCCGAACAGCAGGCACGGCTGACCGCGCTGGGCGTGCAACCCGACCAGGCACCCTCACCCGCCCCCGCAGCCAGCCACAGTGCGAAGGGGGCGCGTAAGGCGCAGCAGGCGTTCCAACGCGGCCTGATCGCGGCCTGACAGCCCTCACCCAGTGGGTAGAACGGGAAGGCGCCTACCGGCCGGTCCCGCGGGCCCACGGCGAGGAGATCGCGGTCGAGGGCGAGGCGGAGCCGGTGACCGTGAAGCTGGGGGTGTGGGTCTCCAACACCAAGAGCCGACGCGCCAAGCTCACCGCCGAGCAGCTCGCCGCCCTCGTGAAGCTGGGCGTGGACTGGGCGTGACAGGTTGGCCGGCTCGTCGTGGAGCGGGGAGGCCAGCGAAGTGGAGGCCCCGGGGCGTCGTGACCCCCGGGGCCTTCGACTCGCCTCAAGCGCCACCGGGCCGTCGCCACCTGATAGGACAAAGTCGCTGTCACCTACGAGGCGACCGTGCTGGTTGCAGCCCTCGACGAGTGGCGGCGACCAGCAATTTCACCACAGGCCCTAGGTTCTGTCTGACAAAGGATCTTGGGCTGGTTCGACGGAGGGCGCCCCGAGTCGACCTCACCGATGCCGCGCCACTGCTTGAGCTTGTTGATGCACCGCTCGATGGTGTCCGGCTGCTTGTAGGTCTCATGGTCGAAGGCAGGCGGTCGGCTTCCGAGGCCGAAGTGGTCGGTGCGGGACCAGTCGGCGAGTACGGGGTGTGGGTCCATTGCGGGCGCTCGGGGTGGCGTCAGTGGTTGGACCTGAGGGGAGAAGCGAAGTCGTGTTTCCGGGGCTTGGGGGATGCGCCTGGGGGGTCAGGGCGTGTTCAGGCACCGGGCCGCAACCGCCACACGTACCCCCGCGGCGTGTACGTGACCAGGGGAGCCCGCACGCCAGTGGTCATGGTGCTTCCCTTCACACCGACGCTGCTGAAAGGCACCACCGATCGGCCGCTTCTGCTGCGTTCCATGGTGGAGCCGGAACCCGCCGCAAGGGCACCGCACAGAGCATGAACACGTCAAGCCACGAAGGCAGGGGCTCCGCCAATCCCGCGTGCCGGGGTTGGCGGAAGCCGCCCTCGAACCGTTCCCGCCGCCACACCGTCACGCATCACGGCGCAGGGCCGCCGCCCCGCCGCACTCGCCTCGTCCCTCCCCCTCACCCCCGTCATGACCGAAAGCCCCTGTCAAACGCCACGCCGCCACCACGCTTGCGGGTGAATCATCCTTCGTGAAGTTGACGCTCTTGGCGCGGTGACACCGCCGCGCGACAGCAAAACGGTGACCCCACGTGACGGACGACAGCCTCCGCGTCCACCCGCATGTGACCGTCGGCGCGCGCGATCGGGGCGGAGCTGTTCTGCTGGAATTCGGGGGCGCCGAGTCGTGTCTGAGAGAGGGTCGGATGGGTACGTATCGAGTCGCGCAGGTCACCTCCCCCGACGGACGGTTCGAGATCGTCGAGCGCGAGGTGCCGCAGCCGGGGCCCGGCCAGGTGCGCATCGCCGTCGATGCCTGCGGGATCTGCCACAGCGATGCCGTCTTCGTGGGCGCCAAGGTTCCGGGCGTGCAGTTCCCGCTGGTCCCCGGCCATGAGGTCGCCGGCCGGATCGAAGCCATGGGCGAAGGGGCACAGGACCGGGGCTGGCAGGTCGGCGACAGGGTCGCCGTCGGCTGGTTCGGCGGGAGCTGCGGCCACTGCACTCCTTGCAGACAGGGCGACTTCATCGTCTGCGAGAACCTCAAGGTCCCGGGCTGGGCATACGACGGGGGGTTCGCGGAGGCGGTGATCGCGCCGTCCGACGCCCTCGCCCGGATCCCCGACGCGCTGGCCGCCACCGATGCGGCACCCATGGCCTGCGCGGGAGTGACCACGTACAACGGGCTGCGGCGCAGTTCCGCGCGGCCGGGTGACCTGGTCGCCGTACTCGGCATCGGCGGCCTCGGCCATCTCGCCGTGCAGTACGCGGTGGCGATGGGCTTCGAGACCGTGGCCATCGCCCGCGGGGCCGACAAGAGGGAATTCGCCGAGCAGCTCGGCGCACACCACTACGTCGACAGCACGGTGGGTACGAGCGTTGCGGACGCACTGCAGTCCCTCGGGGGCGCCAAGGTCGTGCTGGCCACCGCCGCCAACTCCGGTGCCATCACCGCGACCGTGGACGGCCTGACGCACCGGGGGGAGTTGGTGGTGATCGGCGCGGCCCCCGAGCCGCTGGAAATCAACCCGATGCAGCTGCTCATGAGCGGACGCGTCGTGCGCGGCCACCCGTCCGGCACTTCGCAGGACGTCGAGGACACCATGGCCTTCAGCGCGCTGCACGGGATCCGCCCGATCGTCGAGGCGGTACCGCTGAGCCGGACCGACGAGGCGTACCAAAAGATGCTCTCGGGTGCCGCGCGCTTCCGGATGGTCCTCACCGGCTGACCCGGGTACGCCGCCCCGTGGGACGCGGGAGGCTCACGCCCACGCCGCCAGGGCTCACATGACTGACAGCACCGCTTCCCGCGCAGATTCAGTGGCAGCCAGTCGGCCACCCGCTCAGCCAAACTGCACAACCCCAGGAGGTCGGTCTGTTGGCCGTTTGGGGCTGAACCTCGGCAAGGACGACGCGGCCGACTTCCAACTTGAGGCTTACGCAGAAGGGACCATGGGGTGTATGAGTGGACCGCCGACCTCGACCTGCTGGTGGAAGGCCGACCGAAGAGACTGTCCGTCACCGACCATGGCCAGCCCTTCCGGATCGCCGGGCCACTGCCGAGTTCCGTTCCGTCGACCTCCGCAAACGGCTCCAGGACGGTTACCGCCACTGCCTCGACCACCCGCAAGACCCCTCCTGCTGAGATGCGCGCACAGTCAGGTATCTGGTGGGCAGCGGAGCGGGCTACTTCACGTAGATGTCGTCGAGGGCCTCGTCGACGGCGCCCCGCCAAGCTCCACGCAGACAAGGACTACGACTACGACTACGACCACCTGCGTCGGTGGCTCCGCGGACGCGGCATCCGCCATCGCATCGCCCGCAAAGGCATCGAGTCCTCACAACGGCTCAGCCGCCACCGGTGGGTGGTCGAACGGACCGTGTCCTGGCTCGCCGGCTGCCGTCGGCTCCACCGCCGATACGAGCGCAAGGCAGAACACTTCCTCGCCTTCGTCGGCATAGCCGCAGCCCTCATCAGCTATCGCCGGTTGGCGACCCTACTCAGGGCCTGAGCCGGTCCTGCTGCACGTCGAAACAGACCAGACCCATGGACGCCGCCACGGCTGCCGCGTAGGCCGATGCCTCCTCAGCCATGCTCCACCGCATCGGGAAGTAGATCAACGGACCACTGGCCTCACCGATCAACGGGCCCGTCGACCAAGGCGACGCGTCCTCCTCGTCCTCGGTGAGGTCACACCACCGCTCAAGAAGCGCCGCGACGTATGCCGCTATGCGTTCGGACGGAGGCTCCTCGACCTCGCTGTCGATATAGCGGTCGTACAGGTCGCAGAAGACCCGGCCAGCGGTCTTGTCATCCGCCAGCCTCTCGCCTTCCCACACAGCCAAGTCGTAGCTTGTGCTGTTGACCGGCGACGATGTGTGTCAGTGCTGTATGAGAGCCTCCGGGCATCGGTCCCGAGGAAGGTCCGGTCTCCGGTCCAGTTTCCGGCGACCGCTCCTCGAACGTTGCCATACGGGTCGAACTTGCGGAGGGTGATCTGTTGGCCGGCAGCCTGGTTGACCGAGGCTGTCGCCGTGCTGTGGTGGTCGGACAGGAGGAAGTCGAGCTTGTGGCCTGTTGCCTTTCCGTCCGTGCGGCGCGTGGTGACGCCGCCGGGTCCGCTGTAGTAGCGGATGGCGTCGACGGCTTGGCCGGCCTTGTTGACGGTGACCTCTGCCTCGCCGAGGTAGGGGGTGCGCGAGGAACCGGTCTCCTCGATCAGGCGGTTCCCGGAGGCGTCGTAGATGTAGGTGGTGGTGTTGTCGAAAGCCCACTGCTGGTTGGTACCGCCGTTGCAGGCGTAGACCAGCAGGTCGGTACCGTCGGCGGTGTTGCCGCCAGGGACGTCGACGCAGGCGTTCGCCGCCTGGTTGTAGAGGGTCTTGTCGCCCGGACGGTAGACGAACTTCTGCTTGTCGCTTCCGTCGCAGGCGGCGATACGGGCCTGGCCGTTGTCCGCGGTGAGGCACTTTCCGAGGGCGCGGACGGTGTTGTCCGTCAGGCGCCACTTCTGGGCCTTGACGTCCTTGCAGGACCACAGCTGGACGCGGGTGCCGTCCGCAGTGCTGCCGCCCTCGACGTCGAGGCACTTGCCTGCCAGGCCGGTCACTGCGACCGCGCCGATGCCGGGGCTGCTCGCCGAGGTGAGCTTGTTGCGCCGGTCCCAGTTCAGGGTCTGCGTGTCACCGCCGATGCGCCGGCTCTTGGTGTTGCCGGAGGCGTCGTATTCGTAGGTCGAGAGGGAATTGACGGTGGAGGTGGCGGTCCGGGTGGTCTTCTCGGCCTTGCTCAGAGCGTGCGGCTGTGTGGTGGACGGCGGCTGGGTGCCGTTGCCCGCGACCGGTACGCCGTAGGTGTAGGTGGTTTCGTCGTCCAGCGCCCCGTTGGTGAGGTCGTGGTCGATGAGCTTGGTGCGGTTGCCGATGGCGTCGAACTGG
Organism: Streptomyces sp. NPDC046876; assembly: GCF_040645035.1. Classification (NCBI taxonomy): domain Bacteria; kingdom Bacillati; phylum Actinomycetota; class Actinomycetes; order Kitasatosporales; family Streptomycetaceae; genus Streptomyces; species Streptomyces sp. NPDC046876. The sequence goes on from NZ_JBEYXK010000086.1 coordinate 8,358, forward strand.
TACTCGTACCAGTAGCCGTCGCCGTCCGGCCCCGGGCGACCTCGGCCGTGCTCGGGGCGGGGCAGTTCGGGCTCTTGGCCGTCCAGGCCTTGGTCAGCTGCCCCATGGCGTCGTACGAGAAGCACTGGCGGTCCACCCGGCCGCCGGCCTGGGTGTCGGTGATGGAGGTCGGGTTGCCGACGGTGTCGTAGGTGTAGGAGAGGGCGGAGATCCGGTTGGGGTTGGCGGTCTCGCGGTCGCTGATCGACTGCTCGACACGGCTGGTGTTGCCGTTGTAGAGGGTGGTCGTCCACACCCGGTTCGGGGCGTTGCCCGAGGCCGTGCGCAGCACCTGTCCGTAGGGGCTGTAGATGACGTCGGCGGTGTACCAGGACAGGCCGGAGATGCTCTTGGCCATGCCGTCCGCGTCGTACCGCGTGATCAGCTTCTCGGCTGCCAGGCCGCCAGGAGTGGCGGGAACCGTCGTCGACTGGACCTGGCCCCGTGGGGTGTAGGTGGTGGTGTAGGCGTAGGTGCCGGCCAGGCCCTTCGTTGCCGGCACGTCCGGAATGGTGATCTTCGTTCCGGTGGGGCGGTATTCGGTGTCGTACCCGGTGACCTCGCTCTTGTAGGCGGCGAGGCCCTCGTAGCGGGTGGACGCGACGGGAAGTCCCTTGGCGCCGAGCAGCGAGTCGAACGTCCAGGAGGCGACCAGCGGGCCGTCGGCGGCGTTGTCACGCAACTCCGTGGTGCGGCCCAGCACGTCGTATGTCGTGAACTGGGTGCGCCCGGTGGAGTCGGTGGTGGAGATCTTCTGGTCGAGGTTGTTGTAGGTGAATGTCGTCGGAGCAGCGCACGCGGCTGACCGAGCTCGGGGTGAGCGCCCCCGAGCCGGCCGCCGCACCCAGGAGCGGCGGCCGGGCCGCGGTGGGAACGGGACGTTGCCGCCGTGTCGGTGGTTGAGGTAGAGGAAATCTTGCTGGGATTGATCACGCGCGGCGCACCGGCACCCGCCGCCCAGGCGTTGAGCGAACCCCTGGACTGTGGACCCGTGACCCGCACGCCGTCGGACGAGACCTCTGGGCGACACGGCAGATTCGGGGGCATTCCTCCCCGCATTGGGCGTGGCTGCGTGCTAGAGATAGTAGGCAAAGATGCCCAAAATAGGAGGTATTCGCATATGTATGCAACTCTTCTCCGCGTGACGACCTCGCTGGGTGCCGCGGCGGTCCTGGCTGTCGTCGGCGCCGGGGCGGCCGGGGGCGGCGTAACCGGGGCGGGGCCGTGCGGGGGGGGCGCAGGGGTGGGGGGGAGGGGCGTCGGCGACGCGGGTGGTCTGAACGACGGGGTGGGCGACGGGGGGGTTGTG
>NZ_JBEYXK010000086.1:9715-29541 GCF_040645035.1 Streptomyces sp. NPDC046876
TACAAGAAGTCCCAGGTGCTCTACGGCATCGACCTGGCCAAGAAGGAGATCGCCAGGACCGGCGCGGCCGGCGCCGACGACACCGGGCCGGGCCATTCCGTGGGCAGCTCAGGCTTCGGGAACTCGGGCGTCGGCAACGCGGGTGTACTCAACGACGGCGTCGGCAACGCGGGTGTACTCAACGACGGCGTCGGCAACGCGGGCGTCGCCAACTCGGGTCTGGGCAACGCGGGCCTTGCCAACACGGGCATCGGCAGCCACGGCATCGGAAACTCCGGACTCGGTAGCTCCGGCATCGGCAACTGAGGCGGCCCACGGCTCCGCACCATCGAGTCGCACGACGCGCCCGGCTGACGTCGGGCCGATCCACCCCCCGGCCGCCCGTTCGCTGAGCGGCAGGCCCGGGGGTCTGGCGCGGAGCAGCTGGCCCGCGAGAACAGCGGACCGCGTGAACAAAATCGGCTTCACCTGATTGCACGAGCGCTTGGAGGCCACCGCCCCCGGCAGCCCGCCTGGCCGCTGCCCGCGAGCCTGGCTGCATCGAGGGCCGCCGGGGGTAGCGGCTTCAACTCCGTCTCGCTGCCTCTGTCGCCCGCTGCCTTCCGTTCTCGTGAACATCGACATCCCGCCTCGGCGGGTGCCTCCCGAAGTCATGAAGAACGGGCTTCGCCACCCGTAAATAGAGCCACAGGTGCAAGCACCGACAGATAGGCAGGACGCGCTGCTGACTGCCTCGGCTTGTCGGTCTCGGTGGGCGATGGCGTGACGTGCTCTGGGTCAGTCCCGGTCAGGCACCAGCGTGTTCGACCGTGGAGACCACCCGCACCAGTGCAGGCGTCCTGGGGGCCGATCCGAAGCCGAAACAGACGGGTGGAACGACGGGTGCGAGGGGACCGAGGTCGGCGCCGTCGAAGGACGCATCGGCGGCGATGATCGGCCACAGGCCGCCAGCCGCGTACCACTGACGGTACCCGGGGCGCGAGCTGCCCCGGGTCCGTGCACCGGTCATCAAGCGCGCGGGCACGTCGGTCAGGGCCGCCCACAGCGGCCGCCGGGCGAGGGGGCGGGGCACGGCGCGCAGCGCCAGGCCGAGGGGTCCCGGGCGGCCGAGGCGGAAGCGGAGCTCCAGGGGTCCCGCTGCGATGTCCCACACGCTGTCGCGTCGGTGCTGCACGCGCGTGGGAGTCGTCCGGACCTCGTCGAAGTGGTAGACGCCGGCGATGTACTGCGTGGTGCGGGCGGTGGGCGCCAGCAGCAGACGCCGGCCGTCGGCGCCTTCCAGCATCACGTCGCTGAACGGCCCGAAGGGCGAGCGGGGCCAGTGGCCCACGACCACGCGCGTGCCCGAGCCTGTCCCGACGGCTGCGATCCAGCCGTCGAACGTCAGCCGTTCCCGTCCCACCTCCCACGGCTACCCCGTGACGCGGCCACCCATACCGTCGTGCCTGTCGCGGTGTGGTCTGCCGCCGGACAGCGCGGTCAGGGCCAGTTGCAGACCTCGGGCTTCCACCGGCGTTCCGGGTAGCTGGTGGACAGGTGCGGGCGGCACGCAGGTGCGGAATACCGAAGTCTGACTTGGTGAGGATGCCGATGACGTCGCCGCGGTCGGGACCGGCGCGAGTGCCGCTGTCCGGCTGCGCGGTGCGGTGCCAGGAGCGGGTGCTGGCCGCGCCGGACCTCGTCGTGGACGCTGTTACCAGGGAGTGGCACCTGTTCGGTGCGGTGCTGAGGGCCCCGGGCGTCACGCCCGGGGCCCTCGGATACCGGTCCACGTCAGGCAGCGGTCGGGTCCAGGGTGCCGGGGGTGCCGGTCCACCCGCAGGAACACTCCCCGCGCAGTGAGTGCGCCTGCGGCCGGGGACTGTCGGGCCCCTGGCCGTCGTAGAGGCTCCAGTGCGTCACCTCCCAGCCGAACCCGCCGGAGTCGGAGTCGAAGTACACCGGCTTCGGGACCATACCGTCGGCGAGGAGCACCCCGACACGGCTCTCATGCGAACGCCCATACTCCTCGGCGGTCCACGTCTCGTCCCTCTTCACAGCCGCCTCCACCTGCCTGGGCCGCCAGGCGCGACCCTCGACAACGAGCGTGCCGTACGAGTCGACGGGCCCGGGTGGGAATCGGCGAAACCGGGCCCTTCCGGGAGGATGCTAGGGCCAGGTCCAGTTCGGCGTGAGCGGGCGCTGCAGAGGACCCAACCGCTGCGGACGGCAGCATGCGGCAAGATGCGGCGCATGACCCTCTCATCGCGCTTCACCCTGCCGGGCCAGGTCCGAGCCGTGCCACGTCCGATCCCTCGGGGCCGTTGACCGTGACCGGCTGCGGTGCCGAATCCCCTGGTGACAGTGATCACGAGGGTCGACCTCTCAGGCAAAGTGGCGTGGCAGCGGACCTACCCCGGGACGGGCAAGCCGCAATCCCGTCTGTCCGCGGAGGGCACGCTCTGGGTCGCCTACCCGCATGGCGACGACCGGCTGCTGGAAGGTCTTCTGCCCGATGGATCCACTGGGCCTACCGCCAGCCCGGAGTGCCGCCCCGACGAGGAGATCGGGGCGTTCGTCCTGCTCGACGACGGGTTCGTCATTTCCTGGGCCAGCGCTTCCCGCCTGGTCCGTGGGGAACGAAGCCGGCCCACGTCTGCACAGGAGCCTCGCGTGGCCCGGTACACGCGGGAGGGCGAGTGCCTCTGGTCGACGCCGATCGTGCGCGGTGCGCTCTCGTTCCCGGGTGTGGCGGAGATGGGAGACCGGACCGGATGGGAGGTCCGGCCGCGTCAGCCTTGGGTTCCGGAGGAGATCGGCGTAGACCACTGGGAGCCATTGCCCGTAGCGGCGGACCGGATCGCAGCCAGCTTCACCGACACACGGGGCGGCATCGGCCGGACGTTCTTCCTCGACCTGGACCGCGGCGAGATCGTGGCGGCCACCTCTCCCGCTCCCACTGGCCGGAAGGCGATAGCCGGCCCTGCCCGTTCCTGATCGGATCCCAGGGCTATGGTGCGTTCACGACCGGCCGTTTTGGCCGGGACCGCGCCGAAACCGCGCGCTGGGCCCGCCACGGAGCCATGCTCGTCGACGAGAACGGCAGCGCCAGCGGCCCCGAGCTCGAAAATCACCTGCCATCGAGATCACGCTTCCGGCGGCTCGCACCGGACAACAGCCTCGTGGACGGGCCGGTGCTGACGGGCTACTCCACGTCCTACCCTGCGGTGGACTGCGAGGGAACCGCAGTGTTCTGGCGCGACGTCAAGCCGCCCGCTGTGGACACGGATCTCGCCGGACACGAGCTGTGCGCCATCGACGACAGCCGAGCCGTCGTCGGGCGCGCGCTCCTGCTGGACGAAGGCATCGTCGCCATCTCCCTGGACAACGAGGTCCTGCTGACGCCGCAGGACTCAGCGCGCCTCGTCCGGGCTCGACTCCGGGCGGCCAGCGGTGGCGCGGCGCCGCGCCACCGGCCACGCCGCGAGCGCCCCGAGGGCCGCGCCCAGGGTGTTCTCCGCCCAGTCCACGTACTGGCAGGAGCGCACCGGATCCAGGGTCTGCGTCAGCTCGACGGCCGCCCACACCAAGGACACGGCCAACACGACCCGCCCCGGGCGGCGGACGGCCAGGGTGCCGAACACCCCGAGCGCCGACCAGAGCACGACGTTGGCGGCGTGGTGGGCCCATCCGCCGCCCAGCGTTCGCACCGACGCGCCGTCCAGGCAAGCGGCCAGCCGCGCGCCCACCCCGGGAACCATCTGGTCCGGCAGGGTGATCCCCGCCAGCACCGCGGCCGTGAGCAGCAGGCCGAGCACCGCGACGGGCGAGGAACCGGTTCGCCGAAGAAGCGACCGCCGCAGGGCCAACCCGACCGCGCCGAGGACGATCACGAGGACCGCCGCGACGCCGGCGTGCTGCGCCGTGGACATCGCACCGGTGGACGTGACGTCAGGGGACACGACGCCGGTGGACATGACATCAGAGGGCAGGGCAGTGGACATACCGCTACTTCCGTGATCGTGCCGCGCCACCGACCACTCTAGCTTCGGTCAGCCGCCTCCTAAGCCGCACCGGGAGGCCGCGTCGCCCCCGGCCGAGCCGGAGCCTGGCGCGGGCGGCGGGCAGCGGGCAGCGGGCAGCGGCCTGCCTGTATCTGGCGAATGAGGCAGCATCGGTACTGCGGCTTCGCCGGGGCGTAGCCGGGCGGGCGCTGACACAGCAGGCGGCCGGAGGGCGACGTCCCCATCCGGACGCGGTGCCGAGGCGTTCCAGAAGGGTGTACAGGCCCTCTCCCGGTACCTCGCGCGGGAAGGCGGCGGTCTGCCCGGACGGGCGCACAGCGAGCACTTGCCCGACGGAACCGAGCACTGCACTGGAGTGTGGATCGTCAACCAAAGGCAGCGCCGCGACCGACTCAACCCCGACCAACTCGCCGAACTCGGAGTGGAGTGGGCGCGGTAGACCAAAGGCACTGGCCCCGGCTGCTCCTCGCCGGGGCAAGTGCCTTCGGGCCGCTCAGAAGAACATCACAGATCGGAGCTTGAGGCGTTCGCTGCCGTAACCCGTGTGCGGCGCAGCGTGAACGAGTCACCCGTGCAGTCCGGCTCCGTGAAGACCTCGGCTGACGATGTGCAGTCCCCCGAGTTGTTGGACCGTCAGTTGTTGCGGGTGGATCGACTGGATGGTCAAGCTCGGGTGGATCCGGGCCGCGGAGTGGGCCGAGGTCCGGTTCGGAACCTCGCGGGCCGGTGCGCTCGAGGTCCCGCTCTACCGCACCGCTGATGTCGACTCGCTCGTCGCCGCGCACCCCGAAGCCGGCTGGACGGAGCCCCGCCAGGTCGGCACGGGCGAGCGTTCGCCGCTCGCCGTACTGCGCCCGAAGCCGGACTCAACACCGACACCGGCGTAGGGGCGGGAGGAAGGCGAGGCGCCGGCTGGGGGAAACCCGGGTGCGTCGTACAGAGCCGCGCGGGCAGTCCCGCAACCAGGTCCCGACGACCTCGTGGTGCACCATCAGGCCGCTGCCGGCATCGACGGCTCAACGTACCGCCTCCCTACCTGCGACGCCCCGGGGTACGGGGCGCCTCCACCGCCTCTGGGATCAAAGGACGAAGACACTCTGAGCGGTTTCCGTGTGGTACGTCTCGCCCGGGTAGACCAGCCACTCCACCGGTCCCGCGCAGTCCGGTCCGGTGTGGACCTCGACGATGGCGTCGGTGTAGTTCCCCACCGATGTGGGGAACGAGTCAACGGCATAGCAACCGCTCGGGTCTTCGTACGCGGCGCCGTTGATGACCAGGAGACCCTCCGCCGCATAAGCCGAGCCCGGCACGGTGACGGCCAAGGCCGCCGCGGCTGCCAGCGCGCTCAGGGCCATGGCCATACGTCGCATCATCTTGAGATCCTCTCGGTGGCGTAGACCGTTCAGGGTCCACTCTCATCACGGAATGTACTGGATCACGCACAGCATGTGACCATCGGGTGGGTGTTGTGGCCCGCGGACCATGAGGGGACCGCGCGCAGACGAGGTGAGCCGCCGGGATCAAGCAGTTCGCCCAGGACGACGTGATCGACCAGCACAACCTCGAAGAACTCCGGGCGCGGCCAGCGAGACCACCGACGTCGAGGTGCCCTACCTCGAGCCGGCCTACCGCGAGCTCGGGGTCATCCTCAACGGCCAGGTCCGGCGTCGCTTCGACGACGTCAAGGCGTTCCTCCACTCCGGCCTACGAAACCGGCGCAGGTTCCTGGAGGAAGAGATCCAGGAACTCACCGGACGACTGGTCGCCCCGCGTCAGGAACGTGCCGACCTGGGCGAGGACCAGGCTCACCTCGTGCGCGAGCTGGCGGACGGCGGAGCGCTGGAAGCGCTGCCTGCCCGGCCGAACCCACCTTGAAGATCTCCCAGACGGCCCGCATCGCACTGGCGTGTGGCTGGTCAACCAGCGCCAGCGCCGGACCGTCTCGGCGCGGACCAGCTCGCCGCCCGCGCGAACTCGGAGTGGAGCGGGCGCGGTAGACCAAAGGCACCGGCCCCGGCTGCTCCTCGCCGGGACAAGTGCTTCGGGCCGCTCAGAAGAACATCACAGATCGGAGCTTGAGGCGTTCGCTGCCGTAACCCGTGTGCGGACGCAGCGTAAACGAGTCACCCGTGCAGTCCGGCTCCGTGAAGACCTCTGCGTACGCGTCGGTCCGGTTGCGCGGCGAGTGAGCCGGTGAGCTGCTGGAGGGGTCGCCCACCTCCGGCAGCGTGACGCACTCCCAGCTCTCCGGGTCGTCGATCACCGCGACTTGGGGCCTGCCGTCCAGGCCGGTGTACGTGTACTGGAACTGGCCATCGGCCGCAGAAGCCGACGCGGGCAGCGTGACCACCAGAGCCATTGCACCAGCGGCAGCAGCCAGAGCAAAACGAACGCGCATCAAAAGGTCCTTTCGCAGAGGAGCAGTAACACCGCAACGTGCCCTCGCCACCTCGCGTACCTCCGCACAAGGAATGATCACCCGTACGAGGACGCCGCACCGCCGGTCGCCCGGGCGGCCAGGTCACCCCAGGCCCGGCCACGTCCCCGCGCGCTGGCAAGCACGACCGCAGCACATCACCGAGCCAGGTCTGTACAGCGGATCCCGCCACCGGGGTGCCAATCCATCGCCGAATTGACCGCGTCGCCGTGCTCGACACACCAGGAGACCGGGGCCAGGCCGCCGCCCCGACGGCACGCGCACCCCTCCGCCGACCCGGCGAACGGCACTCCGTGCCGGATCACCCCGCCCATCCGCCCCTCCGCAGCAGCGCCCCGCAAGCCGGCCGACCACGCCAACATCACCCGCAGTCCACCCGACCCCGACCTGAACCGCTCGACCACCCGCACCCTCCCCATCACCGCCAACGGCCCCGTACCGGGCACGATCAGCCGGCGCAGCGACGCACCCGCATCCCCGCCTGCCAGCTCGGCCGGCGCATCGGCGTCGTCGTCGGTGGACCAGCCGGACAAGCAGTCCTCTCCGTCCGCGTCGTCGGCCAGGGGCAGCCACGGGTCATCGAGACGGAACCGGTGCCTGGTGCCCCCGGCCCCGCCCAGCACCAGCACCAGCACCAGCACCAGCACCAGCACCAGCACGGCGATCGTCGGCCCCATGGGTACTTCGATCTCGTCGTGGGCGAGGAGCCAGGCGACGACCGCGCGGCGGTCGAACAATGGGGACACGTCCGTGCCGGCCACCGGGCCCGGGAAGTCAGAGTGCCTGCGGCGCCAGTTCACCACCGCGGCCCGGCCCACTGTGCCGCGCGCGCAGGCCGCCTCCCTCCAGCAGGAGCGCGTGGCAGGCGACGGTTCTCACAGGGCTTTGGCCCGAATTGAACAGGCACCATTGCGGCGCTGGCTCCGACGCTGGCACGATCCCGCACCATTCATCGATCGCAGAACGTCCCCCATGGTGACTGAAAGGCGGTGAGGGATGAGTACGGCGGTCCTGTTCCTCACACATGTCTTCGACCCCGAAACCACTGCGGCGTTCGAGAAGCCACGGACCGAGGCAGCAGGCTTCGGCGATGTGTGGGTACTCCACGACCAGGCGGGCCGGCTGCGCGGCGGTCGGCCCGCCGCCGTACGGACCCTGACCCCGGTGGAGGACCCCCTCACGCCAGTGCCCCTGACCGAGGTCCAGGAGCGGCTGCTGTGCGACGCCCTCGGCTGCGACCCCCAGGCCCGCCACCGCCGACGCCGCCCGGCCTGAACCCGACCGGGCCGCGCTCGGCGTGCAGGCTATCCCGCTTCCGGCAAGACCGCGGCGCCTTTACACCTCACCCGCGGGCGGGCGCCTTCCCGCCCGGGGCCGCGGCGCGCTGCATGCAGTGGATCCCGCCTCGGGGTGGGCGTCTTCAGTGCTGACCGGGCTGGTAGTGGCCGGCGGGCTGCTGGACGGTGACGTTCAGGCGGTTGAAGGCGTTGATGACGGCTATCTGGCTCACCAGGACGGCGAGCTGGTCTTCGTTATAGTGCTTCGCGGCGTTCGCCCAGACCTCGTCGGGGACGCCGCCGGCGGCGTCGGCGATGCGGGTGGCTTCTTCGGCCAGTTCGAGAGCGGCGCGTTCGGCTTCGGTGAAGACGGTGGCCTCCCGCCAGGCCGCGACCAGGTGGAGGCGTACGGCGGTCTCCCCGGCGGCGGTGGCGTCCTTGGTGTGCATGTCGATGCATCCGGCGCAGCCGTTGATCTGGCTGGCGCGGAGCATCACGAGTTCGCGCGTGGCGGCCGGCAGGGTCGAGTCACCGAGGGCTTTGCCCGCCGCGATGATGTGCTTCCACGCCTTGGCGGCGACCGGGCTGGTGAAGACGTTCAGACGAGCGTTCATCGTGGATTCCTTTGTCATCGTCTGCTGGTGCCCTTAAGACACCGGATCCCTGCCGGCTGTGACAGCGGTGAAGGTGAGGCGCGTCACAGGCGGCAGGTGGGCAAGGTCGACGGCGGCGGCCATCGTGGGCGCGCCCGCGTCGTTGAGGTGGAGGTGGTCGCCGCTGTCGAGGTCGGGGCGGGTGGCGTCCGGGGCATTGGGGTCCTGGGACGCAGGACATGCGCCCGAGACGACTGGGCCCGGACCGAGCACCGCCGTATCACCGGGCGGACCGCGGGCACTGGCTCCTGGCCCGCCGCAGCATCAAGCACCCCGGGAAGACCGCCTACTACACCGCCTACGCACCCGCCGAAACCACCACTTCGAGGGCCAGCCCTACGTCAAACGAGCCACCGACGGCTCGGTCCGGCACCTGCCGGACTACATCCGCAGCAAGGGCAGCTCGGTCATCAACAACAGCAGCCGCACCGCGAGGGTCTACCAAAAGGACAACTACTTCGGCCGACACATGTGCGTCGGCGCCGACGGCGGCACCATCACAGACCTGCGCTCCTACCAGCTCAACGACACCACCCACTCCCTGAAGAACAACACCACGCCCTGCGGCGCGTAACGAGGCGTGGGAGGGCCGCGGCACCACCGCGTCCTCGCCAACCCGGTCAACGCCGACGGCGCGCCCCGTCGGTCATCGAGCCGGGCGTGCTGTTGGAGAGTGAAGTCGGTTGAGACGAACTCGACGGGGGTGCTGTCTGCTCAGTACCGCCAGCGCTCCCGGATATGCCACTTGGTGTGCTCCTTGAGATGGTGGCGCCAGAGCCACCAGGGCAGGCGCCGGTGGGGGATGAAGGTCCAAAGTTCGTCTCGGCCTCGTTGCCGCGCGGCTGGCCTCGCAGCAACATTACGAGCGGGCGCCGCGTGCGGACCATCGTTTCCCCTCCCCCTCGCGTACGGGCCTGCTCAGCCGGTCGCACCGTGCCGGCGACGCCAGAACGGGGTGTCCCAGCGCCGCTCCCTCCGGTACTGCACGGCCCGGGCCCGCAGGTGTTCCTCGTGGAGGGCGGTGATCCGCCGCGCGTACGCGGCCAGGGCGCCGCAGTCGCCGGCGTGGTCGGCCTGGACCGCCCGTGCCCCTTCCATGCCAGTGGCCAGGGCCATGACGATGCCGCGGACCGCGAGGGGGTCGGTGGCGGTGGCGGCGTCGCCGACCGCCGCCCAGCCCGGCCCTGCGGCGGGGCGGGTGAGCGACGGGCCGGCGGCGGCCACGTCCAGCTGCCGGGGCGGCTGCGACCAGGGGGCGGTACGGTGCCGGACGTGGCCGGTGGCCCGCGCCCGCGCCCACCACTCGTCCCGGTCGTGCAGGCGCATGCGGGCGACGAGGTCGGCGTCCGAAACGGCCGTCAGGACCCGCCCGCCGTCCGGCAGCGGTGCGGTGTACCACCAGCCCCACGGGGTGGACTCCACGAGCGAGGTGTACTCCGGCCCGTCCGCTCCCCCGTCCGGCGCGGCGAGGATCCCGGTGACCGCCGTCAGCCGGTCGCACCGGACGGTGGTCGCGCCGAGGCGCCGGGCCAGCCGGGCCGGCCTGCCCGTGGCGTCGACGACGTACCGGGCGCGCAGGGTGCCGGCGGTGCCGCCCGGACCGGTGGCTGCGGTGGTGACCCGCCAGTGGTCGGGCAGGCGTTCGACCGCCCGGATCCGCCCGGTGCGGCAGAGGGCGCCGGCGGCCCGGGCCGCCTCCAGCAGGGCGGCGTCGAACCGTGCGCGGTCGAGCTGCCGGCCGGGCCCGTAGGGACCGCGGACGGAACTCGCCTCCGCGAGGCCTTCCCCGCCCCACGCGGCGCGGCCTCCGAAGCAGGGTGCGTGTCCGTCGAGGCCGAGCCGCCCGGGCACGCCCAGGCGTTCCAGGAGCGGGCCCGCCGAGGGGGCGAGGCTTTCGCCGCCCGGAGGGCGGTCGGCCGTCGCGGGGGCCGTCAGGACGACGTCCGCCCCGGCCCGTGCGAGGGCCAGTGCGGCCGCGCATCCGGCCGGGCCCGCGCCTGCGACCAGGACGTCACAGTCGGCGCCGCGGCTCAACCCGCAGCCGTACCGGCCGGCCGCCGTGCCGCTCACCGGGTGCTCCCGGCCCGCGCCGGCCACGGGCTACTCCGGCTCGGGGGCGGAGCGCTCCGTCTCGACCATTGCCTCGGTGCCGTCGGGACCCGGCCGGGGGACGATGAAGCCGAGGGTGTTCCAGTGCGCGACCATCTCGTTCATGCCGAGGTCGCGGTCCTTGCCGTCGCCGATGCCCCGGTCCCATTCCCTGAACGCCCCGACGGCCCCGTTCAGGAGCGCGTCGAGCTCCGGCTCGGGCAGCACCTCGTCCGGGCGGCTGGCCGGCCACCAGTAGTCCCGGCACAGGTGGAAGTCGGCCTGCCAGGGCACCGCCATGTACTTGGTGACGTCCCCGGCGGCCAGGTCCTCGCGCAGCCGGAACGGGGCGGACCAGGTTGCCGGGTCGTCGGCGATGAACGTCATCTCGATGCCGGGGAAGAACCCTCCGCCGCTGGCGCTCTCCAGGGCGGCCCGTACGAGGGCGTGCGGCTGCTCCACGGTCGGCAGCGCCTCCAGCGGGACCGGGGCGGGGGGTCCGCCGGTCCAGTCGGCCGTGAAGTCGCCCGCGGCCCAGCGCCGCATCCGCTCGTACTGGCCCGGGAGCAGCGTCAGCCAGGTCCCCGGCTCGTCATCCGTCGCAAGGCCGTCCGCGGACAGGACGGGCATGAAGAAGCCGTTCGCCTGGCGGACGTCCATCGCGCCCGGGGTGCGCAACCTCTTGAAGACGGCGTGCCGGAAGGCCCGGTCGCGGTCCGCGTCCGAAGCCAGTCGGGCGAGCCGGTCGGGCGAGAGGAAGTTGTGCGCCCGGTCGCCGTGCCGGCTCCGTGCCTGGCTGTTGACCCACGCGAGGGCGATCGGCCGGGCGAGGAGGGGGTAGATGTCGCGGGTGAAGGACACCTCCGCGGGGTGGGGCAGCATGCCCGACGCGCGGGCCGTTTCCAGGGCGACGTCGTAGAGGGTGATCAGGCTGTCCGTGTGCGGGGCGAAGTCGGTCGGCGCCACCACGCACCAGGCCGGCGTCACCGGTACCGGCCGGCCGCCCGGCAGAGTCACCGTCGCGCGGACCGGGCCGTCGGAGATGTCGTCGCACCAGTAGTCGTTGTTGGCGTAGTCGTCGACGGGGTGGGCGGGCTGGGTGGAGAAGGACGTTCCGAACCCGCCGAGGACGAGCAGCCTGCCGGCCTCGTCGGTGCGCAGTTCGCCCAGCGACACGGGCCGCCCCAGGAAGGAGCCGCTGTCGAACCGGGCGGTGCGGCCGTCGTGGGAGGGGCCGGCCACGGTCCGAGGGCCGGGCCGGACCACCAGGCGGGCGCGGGCGGCGGTGTCGGCCGGGTCGATGTGCCGGTTGCGGCGGTCGGCGTCGGCGAGGTACGGCCCGGAGCGGCCGGCGAACCTGAACCAGGCGCCCTTGGCGTTGGCCAGTTCGACGGTCCAGGTGATCCGGGCCTCGGCGGAGGCGAGTTCGCCGAGCACGGCACCGGTCCGGTCGTAGGCGTACACCCGGAACCGGGCCGCCTGGCGCTTGATCCGGCCGGCTCCGTCGCGGAAGCCGCCGGCGGGGCGGGGCCGCAGGCCCGGGGATTCCGGGCCGGTGAAGAAGCCGTCGGGGCTGTCGCCGACGCGGGCGATGCCGACGGTGGGGTGGATCTCGCAGTGGTCGATCTCGTCGGGTCGCACGGCCCCTCCTGGTCGACGGGCGGTCGGGTCAGTGGTGGCCGTGGTGGCCTCCGCTGCCCGAGGCCAGCTCCCCCTCCTCGAAGTAGAACTCCCGCTTCGCCGTGAACCGCAGGTCGACGGCATCGGGTGCGCCGGCCCCGCCGTCCAGGAGCTTCGCCGCCACCTGCTGGGATTCGGCCAGTCTGTCGGCCGGGGTGTCGTCCCTGCCGAGGATGGCGAGCCGAGGGCCCTTCGCCAGGAGTTCGTCGGTGAGCGACACACCGGACACGCTCCGGACGTTGCCCACCTGGAGGTGCTGGTCGAAGTCGGGCGGTGTGACGATCCGGTGCGCCAGGAACAGCTCCCCGCCCTTCCCGAAGGCGAGGTAGGTGAGCACCGGCGGGCGGGGATCCTGCTCGTCCAGGTGCCGGAAGTGCACCACGCGCCGGACGTCGACCCGCACGGGGTCGACGATCGCCGTGCCGCCCCGTTCGAAGTGGCCCCGGTACAGGGTCCCGTCGAACGAGGTGAGCGCGGGCTGTCCGGCGGGGGTGACCAGGTCCGAGATGCGGAACGGCTCGGGATCGAGCGTGTAGAGGTCCGTTCCCGTCTGGCGGCGGTCCTCGACGTACACCTTGTGGGCGTTGCCCGCTTCGTTGTCCAGGGTGACTTCGAGCAGCACCTGAAACGCGTGGACGGGCATGGCGAACATGGGCAGGTGGGACAGGTAGACCGTCTCCTCGCCCATCACCGCCATTCCGTGGCCGGCTTTGGGTTCGACCGGCATCGGCCTCATCTCCAGCATGCGGCAGCTGTCGTACCAGCTGTGGAAGGGATGCACCTACGTCACCTCCCAGGCTGTCACCGCGGCTCTGAGATCGCCAATGCATGGGGCGCCCGCATAACCGGGTGTGTTCCGCCGGGCCGCCCGCCTGGGCTCGGCGGGTGAGTCCTGTCGCCTTCGCCTGCGTCGTCGTGCCCGTTGCCGTCGTGCTGTACGGGGTGCTCGGCATGCGGCGGCTGTGGAAGGACTGGTGGTACGGGGTCATCGGGGAGCGGGCTGCCGGGCTCCTGCGCGATCCCTACCGGGCCGCCGCCCACCGGTGGTGGCCCGACGACGACACGCTGGCGGCCGCCGCCGCGCTGCTCCCGACGGGCTGGTCACCGTCAGCCATCGCGGCAAGCTGGGCCTCACCGACGCCGGGGCCGACCCGGCCCGGGAGGCCGGGCACCCCCTGCCGGACGCCCTGCTCGCGGCGCTGCGCCGGCGTACCGCTCCCGCCGCGCTCGGCGACCTCCTGCTCCGCGACGCCGCCCTCGGCGCCGCCCGGCGGCAGTTCCACGCCACCGGACGTGACCGCCTGCTGGAAGGCGCCCCGACGCCCGGCGACAGCTCCGGCCCTGCCGCCTCGGCAGTGAGCCGGCTGGTCCTGTCGGAAATGCTGTTCACCGTGTTTGCCCTCGCCGGTCTCACGCCCCGCGGCCCGGTGGAGACGGCGGCCGCCGCCGCCACCGCGGTGGGACTGGTCGCCCGGATCGTCTGGTTCGGCCCGTACGGGCGCCAGAAATCAGCGTCGGCAGGCACAATCCACAGACCTTCACCGCTCTGACCACCCAAACCTTGCTGTTCCTGACGAGCCCCGCCGATCTGGAGCGGACCCACCTCATCGGAGCCGGCACGATGGACGACCCGAGTTTCGACTACCGTCGCAAACCTGAGAGGGGTCACCGTAAGACCAACGAGGCGGACCTTCAGCGCGACTTCCACCACTGGCTGCTTACCGGGCCTTTGCAGGGGACTGTGCAGGTATAGACGAACAATTCCGGCATGGACCGTGCGGACGTCTTGGGTTGCGCGGCGCCAAGCGGCGCCGCGTACAGCGACATCGCCGTCGCCGACACCGTGATCCCCCAGGGCTCGCGGATCATGCTCATGTCGGCCTCAGGCAACCGCGATCCGAAGCGCTTCAACGATGCGGACCGCTTCGACCCGGACCGGCGCGACAACCAGCACCTCGGCTTCGGCAGCGGCATTCACCTGTGCTCCGGCGGCCCGCTGGCACGCCGCGAGGCCCAGATCGCGCTGACCGAGCTGGTACGCAGACTCGACCGACCCAGGCTGGCCACCGACCCGCCGCCGTACAGGCCCAGCCCCGTGCTGCGCGGGCCGATCCATCTGGGCATCGAACAGGGTGACGGTTGACGCGGCAGCCGAGGGCAGCAAGGACCGTGCAACTGCACCGGCCGGCTCCGCGCATGACCGGCCGCCCGGCCGAGGGCTTGACGCGGACGGACTGGAGCTCGAGGACGCCCGGCGCCGGGACTCCAAGTACGGCGGCGGTCGCCCAGGGCCGAGAACAGCCATGACCCAAGAGGCGTGAGGTGCGGCACACGTCCCATGTGGTGCGAAACGCCCCTGCGGCAGCCACTCGCACCGTCACAGGTGACTCGTTCGTGCCCTGGCCGGGAGACGACCCTGCCGTCACCGTCGAGATGGCACACGTTGACCGAAGGGACGCCCGTTGACAACACCTGCAACACCCGCCCGCACCTCCCCCCATCCCTTCAGCGCCTGGCAAGGCCGGCTTCTGCTCCGGTTCGTCGGCGTCGTCCAGTACAGGCTCGCAAAGCACCCCTTCCGCCCAGACGTAGCCTTGCGTAACGCGGCGATGCGGGCCGCGCACCGCCGCGGGATCGATCGGGGCGAATTGGTCCGCGTCACCAAGCTCAGCAGGCAAACCGTCGCCAAGGCGCTGACAGGACAGCACACGACCGAGTAGCCGACGCGCGACGTCGGCACAGAGGCGTGGAGGGGGCTCCTTCTGCCAGTGAGCCCCTCCCACCTCAGGGGACCGGCCGCGACCACTGACCGCCCCCGCCAGGCCAGTAAGTGGGCGTGGTGGCGACGTCCGGGAGAGCGTGGTGGAGGCCCTCGCCCTTCTGGCGGCAGTGGCGGAGGATCTGCTGCGGCCCTGCTTCCCGGCGCACCGGCCGGACGGAGGCAAAGACCAGGCGGCGTCGACATCCGATGACGTCCCGGACTTCACCGAACCCGTCGCAGCGACCTTCGTGTACGCCGGCATCGACGTCACGAACACGCCCCTGTTCATCGGCGCCCGCGGGGCGCAGCTGGCAGGACGCGCCACCCTCATCGAGTGCGGGCCCCTCCCCGCACGCCTCGGCAACAAGCAGCCCTTCACCGACACCATCACCGACCTCGAAAACGCCCTCGACCTTGAACGACACCGGCCCGGCAGCCTCCCCCGCCACGCCACCTACCTCCACCAACGCACCGCCGGCCGCATCGGCAGCCTCACCCGACTCATCCGACGAGCCGCCATCACCGCCATGCACGACGGCACGGAACACATCACGAATGCGATCCGCCTCGACCACCACGCCGAAACCACACACCCGCCTCGAACCCGCACTCCGAACCGCCAATCAACCCGCTGACCAGCACAAACACCGAGAACACGCAAAATGGCGCCTCAGCCCTTCAGACCCAGACGCCATCTACAACACCCGCAAGATCCTGAACCAACCTGCAACAAGGCCAGCTCAAACCGCACCTGACGCCGCAATGCCGTTCTCACACGGACCTGCAACACCCCAGCCCACCCAACCACCGACACCCCAACCACCCACCCCCTCAGCGACACGTATATCTGATGACCGCTGTCAGTACCTGCCCTTACGATGCGCGCAGGTACCTCCACTTGAAGTAAGGAGCGCCGATGCCGAAGCGCGTGTTCGTCAGTTTCGACTACGACTACGACAAGACCCTCAAGGACTTCTTGATCGGGCAGGCCAAGAACCCCGACTCGCCCTTCGAGATTTACGACTGGTCGATCAAGGAGGCTTCGCCCGACTGGAAGGACAAGGCCCGCCGCAGGATCAGGGCGTCGGACGTCGTCACCGTCATCTGCGGTGAGCACACCCACGCCGCTGTGGGGGTAGCCATCGAGCTGAAGATGGCTCAGGAGGAAACAATCGACTACTTCCTGCTGAACGGGTACAACGGCAAGACCGGCAAGAAACCAACCACGGCGAAGGCCTCCGACAAGATCTACGAGTGGACGTGGGACAACCTCAAGGCCCTCGTTGGAGGGGCTCGGTGACGACGTCTCCCGAGGAGGGGGTACGTCCGGAGCTAAGCCGGCGGGCGGAGGTCATCGAGCTCTACAAGCTCGCCGTGGAGATGGCCGACCGCGTCTCCGCGCGCCGAGGCACCGCAAACGCCTTCTTTCTGTCCGTCCAGACCGCGTTCATCGGCCTCGTGGGCTTCGGGTTCCCGAAGCTTGCGGAGTCCCCTTGGTGGGCGGCAGTCGCCGTGGCCTTGGCGGGAGTGACGCTGTCGGCAACCTGGTGGCTGCAGCTTCGCAGCTACCGGGACCTGAATACGGCGAAGTTCCAGGGCATCAACAAGATCGAGGAACGTCTCCCGGTCAAGATCTTCGCGGACGAGTGGGAGGCCCTGCGTCGGGATCCAGTCGTTGGCTGGCGGAAGCGCTACGCCGAGCTCGGTACGTCTGAACGCGTCGTGCCCCTGGTCTTCGTGGTGGCGCATCTACTACTGCTTGTGGGCACACTGACGGCGTGACCTACCTCGACCCTCTCGCCGACCTGATCCGCACCTGCCTCCCCCCGGACGCCGAGCCTCCTGATGACTCGGCAGCCCTGTTCCGCATGTACGCGGTGCTGCTGAGAGCCAAGGGGGAGGAGGTGACTGACGAGGACGTCCACGATGCCTGGGCCGCGTGGATGCAGACGGTGAACAGCGCCCATGAAGCGCTGATCCCCTTCGACGATCTCGACCCGGAAACCCGAGCCTTCGATGCACCGTACGCGGAGGCCATCCGGGCTGCTGCTCGCCAGCTCGACCGCAGCCCGGACCGCTGATACGCCAACACCGGCCACATGGCTTGCCCGGCTGGGAGACCGATCACACGGACCGGCGTGACCGATACGTCCACGCCATCGGTCAAACCACAGGTCAGCGGCGTGACAGGCTCGTGCAACTCTTAGGGAAGCAGTAGCCGTCTCTCCAAGGATGCCTCCTTGCTCCCCGGCGCCTCCGGTTCGTCAGGACCGTCGAGCCGCGCCGGACGGCCAGACCACGTGGACGGACATCCCGCACTCGTGGGCTGTCTTCACGGTGTCGGCGGTGCCTCCGCCCCTGCTGGCGGGGGCACCGCCGTCCAGATCGCCACGAGCTCGTCCGCGCTGTCCAAGAGACATGTGGTGGCCGCCTCGTAGGCGTCACGGTGCGCTGTCTCGAAGGGGGCATCACGCACACTTCGGCCGGCTGCTCGAGCAGCCTGTCGCAGACAGGCGCGCGCGGGCGAGACGCGCCGGGCACGGTAGTCGGGCGACGGAATCACCGCCACAAGCCGCCCGCCGGCGGCGAGGACAGCCTCGGCGAAGAGTGAGTCGGCGCCCTCAGCATGGCAGGAGACCTCGAGCAACTGCTGGGACGGGAAAACGGCCAGCAGGGCGTCCGCCTCGACGCGGATGTGCGGCATGCCTGCCGCCGCCAGGTTCATGTGGCCTGTGACCGCGAGGCGCAGCGTGATCCCCCTCTCCCGGCACGCGCTGCCGCGACGTCGCTGCCCGGCAGCGTATGCCAACCGCTCACCGCACACGGTCCGTTTGTCGGCCCCAGGCTGTCGGCCATGCTCCTGCTCTGACCGCAAACCTGCTTGTCCCTTCGCGTACGGCGTGCGGCAATGGGCGTGTGGATGACAGAGCCCCCTCACCGACCATGGCCGATCCGCCGTCTCCGGGCGGCCGGCAGCGCCCCTTCCTCGGCCGGAGTATGCGGGTCGTCGGCGCTCTGATGATCGGCTCCGGATGCCTTCTGGTCCTTGTCGCCGCGAGTCGCATGCGCGGCACCAGCTTCGCGATGAACAGCCCCGGCCGTGCCCAGAACCCCTGGCTGTGGACCTTCCTCTCGCTCCACCTGGTCACCTTCACCACCCTCAGCGGCGGCCTCCTCCTGCTCCTCGCCGGCAGGTGGCTCGCACGCCACGGGCGTCGGCACACCACGCGCGTCTTGCGCTCCGCCGCCCAGCTGGAGGATCGGCGCTTCGTGCTCTATCTCCGTCCCTTCTACGGCGACCGTGTGACCGTGCAGCAGTCGTCTGCCTTCGGTGAGGGTCACTCGTCCCTGTCCACAGTTATGTCCGCCGGACTGCAGGAGCCACGATCCATGACCCTGGAGGAGGGGATCGTCCGAAGCTTTCGGCGCTTCGGTCGCGTGGCCGCGGTCGGGCAGCCGGGGGAAAGTTTGCCCCTGCCGGGCGCAGACAAGCTGTATCTTCCCCTGAACGACTGGAAGCCGGTCGTCAGCGACCTGATCGGTCGAGCCAGGCTGGTCATCCTGGTGGCAGGCCCCGGCCCGGGGACGCTGTGGGAGTTCACCGAGGCCGTACGGCTGCTCCCGCCGAGCCGCCTGGTCCTGCTCGTGCTAGCCGAGCCCAGGCCCTCGCTCATCGACCCACCGCCCTCGTACGAAGCCTTCCGTGAGGCGCTTCCCGCCGCCTTCGCCGCACGAGGGGAGGATCTCGCTCCCCCGGTGCTGCCCGACTGTCCTCCACCGGCCCGGCCGAAGAAACTCACTTGGGAGCCGGGGCTGCACGCCGTCGTACGCTTCTGTGGGGAGGGCTCCGCCGAATACTCGCGGCTCGATCCCACAGCCGTACGAGCCCTCACCTACCAGGGCGTGGCGCGGGGGATACATCGCCGACAACTGCGTCCCCTCCTGCGGGAGATCGAAAATTCTCTGCCTTCGGCAGCGGAGGAAGAGCGAAGGCCCGTATGAAGGAACCGATCGCCTGCTAAGCGGAAGCGAGGCCTCCCAAGCCGCGTCCGTCAGGCGCAGCACGAGCGCTTGGCGGTCGCGGTCACGGTCGAACACCGCTTGCCCCACTGCGTACCGGGGCCCGTCACCGGTGACCGGCCCTCGCGCAGCGCTGGGGGGTTCGCCGCCCGACTCGCGGGTGGGCCGTCCATGGAGGCGTGGGAGGCGAAGCTGGCGGCGTACGGGACGGACTACATGTCCCTGGGCGCCGCCGACATCCAACGCCGACCAGGTACGGCGGTGCGAGGGGCGGGCGCTGCGGCGGGCCTCGGGACTCCCCGGCCGCCGCCGGCTGAACCCGTTGACGCCCGCGGGCACTGGACCGTAGTCGCGCAGGAACTGGGCGTGGGGCTGCCCGAGGACGGGCCATTGGGCCCCGTCGAGCAGCCCTGACGTGGGAGGAGTCGATCACCGCCCGCGACCAGTCCAGCTTCTTCGCGACCCGCAGCTTCTTCAGCAACACCACATGCAGCTGGTCCCACACGCCGGCATCGTTCCATGCGGCCAGACGCCGCCAGCACGTCATCCCGGATCCGAAACCCAGCTCCTGCGGCAGGTACTCCCCCTGGATCCCGGTATGCAGGACGAACAGGATCCCGCAGAGCGCCTGCCGGTCCGGCACCCGCGGACGCCCCTCCGCCAGCTTCGGCGCCGGCTCGGGCAACAACGGCTCGATCAGCGACCACAGTTCATCCGACACGATCCACGGCCGCGACTGACGTTTCCCCACGGCCAGACCAACGACCACCCGAACCGAAAGTCACATGATCAACGGCTTCTGTTAGGGCCTCTTAGAGGCCATCTCATTTGGCGAGCCTGCGGTAGCAGATGAGGGTGCAGGCGATGCTGGTGAAGGCGAGGAAGTGCTCGGCCTTGCGTTCGTAG
>NZ_JBEYXK010000087.1:0-29241 GCF_040645035.1 Streptomyces sp. NPDC046876
GGTGCGCTCAAACGCCGCGCGGGCTGGATCTTCCAGCCCCGCCGGCGTTTGAGGCGCGGGGTCTGGGGCGGAGCCCCAGTTCGGGAAGGGGCGGGGTGGGGAACGGCTCCGCGCAGCGGCGACGGCCTAGCGGCGGGTGTCGATCACCCCGCGGAGTTTGCCGCTCGTCGGGATGCGGGACAGGGCGGAGCCGGCGACCGCCTCCACCGCGAGGTCCAGCAGGCGGGACTCCACCGCCGAGCGGAGTTCCGGATAGCCGGCCAGGAAGACCTCCCGCAGGCGCTCGGGATCCGTCGCCGCACCGCGTTCCACCCGCACGGTGAGCCGCTCGCGCGCATCCCCGGCGGCGAGCACGATCTGCAGTTCGCCGCGGTGGCCGCCCTGCTGCTCGGCGAGGGCCACGAAGCGGCGGTGGTTCAGCAGGTACGTCGCCACCCGCATCACGTCACCGGTGCGGCCCTGCAGTTCGAACCGCGGGGCGTGGCTGCCGCAGGGGCAGCGCCCGGGTACCGCCCGGCCGAGGTCGCCGATGACGTACCGGCCCAGGTGCTGGCCGCGCCGGGCGTGGGTGGTGAAGACCAGGCGGCCCGTCTCGCCTTCGGGGACCGGCCTGTCCTGCGCCACGTCCAGGATCTCCAGCGTGTGCAGGTCGGCGTGCAGGTGGTGGACGCCGCCCGTGCTCTCGGTGCACTGGTAGCCCAGCGGGCCCAGGTCGGTGCTGCCGTACGTGATGGAGCGGACCACCTCGATGCCGAACTCCTCCTTCAGCACCCGCTGCTGCTCCGGCGTGAAGTGCTCGCCGCCGTAGAAGACCTTGCGCAGGCCCCCGTAGGCGCGCAGCGCATCGGCCTCCGCGTGCAGCAGCTGCCACAGGTACGAGGGCATCCCGAACAGCGTGTCGGCGCCGTGGTCGATCAGCGCCTGCGCCGTCTCCCGGTGGTCCGGGCCCGCCGCAAGCGGCAGTTGGACGCCGCCGAGCCGCTCCAGGACGGAGAAGAAGCTGATGAAGCTGCCGTACATGCCGCCGCAGTAGAAGAGGTTGGCGGTGCGGTCCGCGACCGGGTCGTAGCCGGCGGCGAGCAGTCCGCGGGCCGCGGCGTGCATCTGGGTGTCGTAGTCGTCGTAGCTGAACAGCGACAGCGCCGGGGCGCCGGTGCTGCCGCCGCTGCGGAAGTACAGCTCCGCATCGGCACGCGCGACCTGCCCGTTGAGCGCCTGCACCTCCTCCTTGCCCTGCAGCGGGCCGGCGGGCCGCGGCAGGACGACGGGACGCGCCAGGTCGTCCAGGCAGGCGGTGGTGGCGAAGCGCTCGGGGTCGGCCTGGACCGCGACGCGGCGGCTGTAGCGCTGGAGTGCGTACACCCCGTCGTGCGGCTCGCCCGCGTAGCTCTCCAGCATGGAGCCGACCGGCGTGACGCGGGTGACGCCCGCGGCCAGGGCGGTGCGGGAGAGCTCGGCGATGTCGCTGCGGCTGCCCGCGATGCCCGCGGTCTGCAGGTAGCGCCGCATGGGCCGCAGGGTGGCGATCAGCTGCTTGCGGGGCAGCGGCTTGACCCACACGCTGCGGTGCAGCGGCGAGGCGGTGAGCGGGGACCGGACGTCGGCCATGACCCGCCACGAGCCGTCGGCCGCGGCGAACACCCGGGTCAGGCCGAGGTGTTCCTCCAGGCGGGCCACCAGTTCGGTGGTGGTCAGCTCGGCCTCCTCGGCCGGATCCGGGCGGTTGCCATCGGCAAGGCCCACGGCGCCCATGGTGCCCACCGCGGCCGGCCGGGCGCCCAGTACGGCGGCGAAGCGCTCGGCGAACGCGAACACCTCGCCCTCGTCCTCGGTGTCGAGGTAGACCACCTGCGGGCTGGAACAGGCCTGCTGCTCGTACAGGCAGACGTCGTCGGCGAGGGCGCCGAGCACCTCCGGCTCCGACCACGCGTCGGCCGTCAGGTAGGCGAAGGAGATCCGGTGCCCCCACTCCACCAGTCGGCACCCGGGCGGCACATGGGTGGCCACCCCGGCCACGGCGCTCTCCCCGCCCCACACGGCGACGGCGTCGGCGGGCGCGCACATCAGGCGCAGCCACTCCTGCCGGGAGGAGGGGAAGCGCAGCACGATCACCCGCGCCGCGAGGGCTCCGGAGGGGTCCAGGGCCGCGAGCTCGGCCATCAGGTGCTGGGTCAGGAGCGTGTCCGCGCTGCTGGTCTTCAGCACGTTGACGTTCCCCGCGAGCAGGCCCTCGACGATGCTCAGCGGGGCGACGGTGGCCGCGTTGCCCGGCGCGATGTGGGCGACCAGGCCGACGGGCGCCCACGCCTCGTAGACCGTCTCCCGCGGATCGGCCCGGTTCAGCCGGCCCGGCGCGGCGCCGCCCAGCTCGCGGCGGAGCTTGCGGGTCAGCTCGCGGCGCCCCAGCAGGCGGCCGAGCTCGCCGAGGACCGCCGGGTCCTCGCCCTCGGGCAGGTACGCGGCCAGCCGGGTGCGCACGGGGTGCGCCGGGTCGAGCAGCGCGCCGGCGAGGGCGTCGCAGGCGGCCAGGACGGTCTCGGTCTCCAGCGGGGAGGCCAGCGCGGCCTCCACCGCGGCCGGCAGCTCCGCCAACCGGCGCCCGGCCTCCTCGTCGCCGACGAACGCGCCCTGCCAGTAGTGGTGGTGGTCGTCTCGCATGGTCACGCCATTCCCTTCATCAGTTCCGCTGCGGCCACCGCGCAGCTCCGGTTGCGGCTCACCCCGGCTCGGCCGTGGACCGTGAACCAGGGGGTGTCGAGGTCGCAGCCGCAGGCCTCGCCCGGCTGGAGGGAGGCGAGGTCGCCCATCAGCACGCTCTGCGCCGGCACCGAGGTGATGTACGGCGAGACGAGGTGCAGGTAGCCCTGCTCCCCGTACGGCAGCGGCTCCAGCGTGCGGGTGGAGCGGATCGCCACCCGGGACCAGACGGGCGCGTGCAGCCGGTGGTGGTCGCACTCGATGTACGGGATGCAGTGCTCGACCGAGCCGAAGGTGTCCCGGATCCGTCCGCCCGGGATGCCGAGCTGCTCGGTGACGCGGGCGTACAGCTCCTCCTTGCCGATGCGCCGGTCGGCGTGCCCCTTCCAGCCGCCGCCCAGGATCACCAGGGATCCCTCGGGCAGTTGCAGCGGCGCCATCCCCATGGCACGCATCCGCTCCAGCGTGAAGAACAGGAAGGCCGGGAAGCCGAGGATGCGGACCGGGGCGTCGTCCTGCTCGAAGCGGCGCAGTGCGGCGATGCAGCCGAAGGGGTCGAACTCGTGCTCGCCGCCGGTGTGGCGCAGCGCGTACTCGACGCTGCGCGCCGGGGCGAAGTCGCACAGGTAGTTGTCGGTGAAGGCGGTGCCGAGGTTGAGGGAGGGCGCCGGCTCGTAGCTGTACAGGAGGTAGTTGACCTCCTGCTCGGGGGTGATCCAGCCGTTGCGGTCGAAGATCCGGGCGACCATGCGCTGCGCGGAGCGGATCGTCCAGCGGTCGAAGAACATCTGCGACTTCTGGCCGGTGGTCCCGGAGGAGGTCAGGTGCAGGTCGACGTCCTCGCGGGGGATGGACAGCACCTCGTGCCGCTTGAAGAAGTTCGCGTGGACCAGCGGCGTACGGTACGGCCCGTGCGGCGCGGTGGCCTCGTACAGCGAGCGGAAGAACGGGGACCGCTCGGTGTGCCAGGCGTTGATCTCCGCCATGGCGGCGGCGAACAGCTCGTCCTCGGCGGGCCCGTACGCGTACGGGTCCTCCAGGTCGCACAGTTGCTGTACGTGCGGCAGGAGGGCGGGGTCGGGCACGCCGACCGGGGCGAGATGGGGGTTCATGGGGCAACCTCGGGTGAAGTGGGCAGGTGCGTCGACGCCCAGGCCGACACGTAGCAGTCCAGGTAGGGCTGGAGGGGCGGTTCGACGGCGACGCCGCGGAAGTCGATCCGCTCGGTGGAGCGGGACAGCACGGCGTAGTCGTGGAAGCCGTCGCCGTCGGCGCGCATCGCCGGGTAGAGCGCCCCGGCGACGAACCCCTGGGCCAGGAAGGCCGAGAGGGCTTCGTGGTGCGCGAGCGGCACCAGTGCCTCCACGTAGCCGGCGCCCGCCCGGGCCAGCGCACGGGTCACCGGCTCCAGGTACTCGGCCGCGGCGGCCGGGTCCGGGTGGGCCGTCAGCAGGGAGCAGTAGCCGCCGGCCCGGTTGAGGTACGCGTACACCTCGAACCGGCCGTCCTCCGGGGTGAGCAGGACGTTCGGGGTGTGCAGCGGGTAGAACCAGCCGTCGGAGCCGGGGAAGCGCTCGCGGAAGCGGCGCCGGACGAAGGCGGGGGCCTCGATCATCTCCAGTCGGGCCGACGCCGGTCGGGATGCGGGTGCGGGTGCGGGCGCGGTGGCCCGGACGCCGGGGTAGCCGATGCCGAGCGCGTCCCCGGCGGTCCGCAGCAGCGGCAGCAGCGCCGCGGGCACTTCGGTGACCGGGATCCGGCGGTCGAGCACCCCGGCGCAGTGACGCGCGTAGAGTGCGAGGCTTTCGCGGCTGCTGAGATCCACCGCATTGGGCAGGATGCCCAGCGGCCTGAACCCGTTGCGGGCGACGACCCGTTGGGGGCCGGCGCTGACGGTGCGGACGGTCGCGTACACCGAGTCCAGGCGACCCGTGTCCAGCATCCCGGCGCACAGCGCCCCGGTCAGCGCGGCGGCCAGGCCCCCGGACCGGTGCTCCGGGTGCACGGCGATGCCTTCCAGGCGGCCGATCCGGCTGCCCGCCTCGCTGCGGATGGCGGCAGAGGCGGTCAGCGCCCCCGAGTCCGCGCAGCGCCCGACGAGCCACAGGGAGTGCGGGTCCCCGATGAGCCGGGCCATCTCGGCGGGGTCGGTGCCGAGGGCCACCGGGTAGTGCGGTCCGTAGACGGCGTAGTAGAGCTGGCGCAGTTCGGCGATGTCGGCGCAGGCGGCCTCCGTGATGACGAGGGTCACTGCGCTCCTCCGACCGGGTCGGGCACGGGCTCGGGCTCGGGCGTCGGCGCGGTGGACCCGAGCAGGGCCAGGGCGACGGCCGCGGGGGCCAGGCCCACGCCCTGCACCAGGCACAGGACCTGCGGCGAGAGGTGGTCGCCCGCGGTGCCGAACACCAGGGAGGCCACCGGCAGGGACGCGCCGAGCACGGCCTGCATCACGGCGAAGAAGCCCGGTTTGTCGGCGGTGGGCACCAGTCGCTGGAACAGGGCGACGAAGCGCACGCTGACCGCCCCGGCGCACCAGCCAGCCACGGCCAGGCAGCCGGAGATGACCGCGCGGTGCGCGAACAGCCCGGGCAGGGCCAGGGCGAGCGCCATCAGGCCCAGGCAGTACGCGCCGGCCACGGTGGGCCGGCCCGGGACCCGGGTTCCGGTGAACGCGCCGATGAGCGCGCCGGTGCCGAGGGAGGCCTCCAGCAGCGCGACGGTACCGCCGCCGCCCTCGAGGACGGAGCGCGTGTAGAGCGGGATGACGACGAACACGGCGGCGGTGAACAGGTTCGCCGCGGTGAAGCACACCAGGATCCGGCGCACGTAGGGCAGTTCGCCGAGGATGCGGCGCAGCGTGCGCCGAGGGGCGGCCTCGGCGAGGTCGTCGGCTCCGTCGCTGCCGCTGCCGCTGCCGCTGCCGCTGTCGCCGGCTGCGGGGGCCGGGCTGCCGAAGCGGGCGCTCGTCACCAGGGCGGCCGCGGCCAGGTAGGCGGCTGCGCAGCCCGCGGCCAGCCAGGCGAGCCCCGCCCGGTCCACGACCAGGGCACCGAGCAGCGCCCCGCCCAGGCCCGCCAGGGACTGGGTGGACAGCTCGAAGCCGGTGGCCGTCTCGATGTCCGCGTCGTCGACCAGTTCCGGGACCGACGTGGTCAGGCAGGGGTCGAAGAAGGCCTGGCAGGTGGCCAGGGCGAGGGCTGCGGCGTAGACGGCCGGGACCGGCAGGCCGCCGCCCTGGGCCCACAGCGCGAGCGCTGCGGCGCCCGCCCCGGCCAGTGCGGCGGCGCTCCGCAGCACCGAGCGGTGCGCGAAGGCGGCGACGGCCTTGGCCACCACGGGGGCCAGGACCACGGCGGGCAGGGTGCAGGCGGCCATGAACAGCCCGGAGGCCAGGCCCCCGGAGTCCTGGACGGCGTACGCGACCAGCCACCAGGAGACGCCGACCTGGAACATCCGCACCGAGGCCTGGGTCAGCACCTGGCCCAGCCAGACGGCGCCGAAGGCGCGGTTGCGCAGCACCAGCGGCATGCGCCGGGCCTCGGGCGCGACCGGGGCCGGGCCCGGGCCCTGTGCGGCGGCGGTCTCTGCGGTCTCGGCCGGTGCCTGTGTCGGGGCGGTCATGCGGTCGGCCTCTCGTCGAGGACCCGGACGAGCTTGCCCGAGCGCGGGTTGACGGCGAGGTCGCGGTGGCGCGCCCATTCCACGCCCAGCGGGTGCACGAACCCGGCGCGGACGCTGTCCGGATAGAGCGGCCGGACGGTCTCCAGCTCGGTGACGACCGCCTTGGCGAGGGTCTCCAGACCGGCGGGGTCCGCCCCGGCGGGGTCGGTGTCTTCCCCGCCGGGGGCCGTCGCCAGCCGCAGGACGAGCCCGTCGCGGCCGTCCCAGCGGCGTACGACGAGCTGCATGCCGACGATCCGCCCGGCGGTGTCCGCGGCGGCCACGGCGTCCTGCGCGTCCTGGGTGTACAGGGACACGGGCCCGACCCGTACGCCCTCCTCGGCGCGGCCCAGGATCCGGAAGTGCCCGGGCCCGGTACCGGTCCACTCGGCCCGGTCGCCCGCGGGGTAGCGGATCACCGGCATCAGCCGCCGGAACAGGCTCGTGACGACCACGCGGCCCGGCCTGCCCGGTTCGGTGATCGGCTCGTCGGTGGTGTCGTCGAGGATCTCGACGACGGAGTACGGCTCGAAGGCGCGGTGCACGCGGGTGTCGGGCCCCGGCACGGGCCGGCCGAGCAGTCCGGCGTCGACGCTGGCGTAGCCGACGGAGCGGGCCTCGGCGCCCGGGAAGGCGGCCGCCAGCAGGCGCCGCTGGTCGGCGAAGAGCGCCTCGCCGCCGAAGAGCAGCAGCTCCACTTCGGGGAGGCGGACACCGGAGGCGATGACCTGCTCGGCGAGCCGGCACAGCGTGGTGGGGGTGCCGGCGAGGACCTGCGCACCGAGGTCGCGCAGGGTCGGGATCGTGGACTCCAGGGGCGCGGCGCCGCCGATGGGAAGGCGGACGTTGTCCACGGGCGCGTGGGCGAGGGAGTCGAGGACGAACAGGAAGCTGGCGTAGAGCTCGCCGGCGTAGAAGAGGTCGGCGACCCGGTGTCCCGGGCGCAGCCCCGTGTCCACGAGCCCCTGGCCGAACGAGGTCACGAAGGTGCGCCACTCGTCGCGGGTGTAGACGGAGAACTTGGGTGCGCCGGTGGTCCCGCCGGTCTTGTAGACGGTGGCCTCGCCGAGGGGACCGGTCAGGACGCGGTTGTCGTGCAGCGTGTTGGCCGCCCAGAACTCCCGCTGGTCGACCACCGGCAGGTCGGTGAGGCGGTCGGCGTCCGGCGGTACGGACGCGTAGAGGTCGCGGTAGAAGGGCGAATTGTGACGGACGAACCGTATGAGGTCCGAGAGGTGGTGGGCGGACATGGTCCTTTGCCTAGGTGAGCGGATCGTGGGCGGGAGCCACCGCGGGGCACGGCGAGACCACGAGCTCGCCGGCGGGTCGGACGGTGTGCACGGGGGAACCCCCGCGCCCCCGTCTCCCCTTGAGCACGTCTGGAACTGACGTGCAGTCACAATGATGAAACATCTTTCCGCATGTCGCCAAATCGGGCAAAAATTTCCGGCCATGAGGCCGCCCGGCAGCACTCTGGAGGAACTCCGCGGACCGTGCATAGGATTCGCGGGTCCCATCGCACCTTGAACCCTGCTGTCGAACGAGCGAGTTCGGAGGTCACGTATGAGAACCCCAGCGCGCGTCCCGCGCCGATTAGCGGTCCTGGCCCTGGGCCTGACCGCGGCCCTGGCCCTTCCCGCCGGCCCCGCGGCCGCCACCGCCCCGGCCGCCACCACCCCGGCCGCCACCACCCCGGGCGCCGCCGCGCCTCCCGCGGCTGCTGTCGTGGCAGCCGCCCCCACGGTGGCGTCCCCCGGTGACCAGGTCAGCTACCAGTACGACTCCGTCCGCATCCAGGTGACCGCCACCGGCGGGACCGGCTCCTACAGCTGGTCGGCGGTCAACCTGCCCACCGGCGCGCGGATCGACCCCGCCACCGGGGTGATCAGCGGCACCCTCCGCGGCGCCGGAACGCGAACCGTGACGGTCACCGCCACCGACGCCGCCGGCGCCAGCGGCAGCGCCGTCTTCACCTGGCGCGTCATCCGCGACGCCTGCCCGCGCTGCTGAACCACCGGCCCCCTGGGCCCCGCGGCGGGCTGCTCCGGCAGGCGATGCGCCCCGGAAGCCGCCCGCCGCACCGGGGCACGGGTCAGCCGCCGCTGCCCCCCGCGGGCCCGGCGGCCAGCTCCTCGGCCAGGCCCGGGTAGTCCCGTACCAGCCCGTCGCCGTCGAAGGCCACGTCGCTGCGGAAGCTCCCGGACGCGTAGCCCACCCGCCCGCCGCCCAGCGGAGTGTACGTCTGCTCCGACGCCACCACCGCCAGGTCCGGCACGGACACCCAGGCCATGAGGAACCGCCGCCCGGTGCCGGCCTCCCGCGCCAGGTGCAGACCGTGGCGCCGTACCGGCATGGTGTTGGTCAGCGGGCACAGTCCGAGATCGCAGTCGAGCGCCCCGGCGAGGTCGGCGCGCTCCTGCCCGTCGACGCTCCAGCGACCCTCGTCGTCCCGCAGCAGCTCCACCGCCCGCGCCCGGTGCCCCGGCCCGTCCACGGCGACGCGCAGCGCGCGCGTGACGTAGCCGGGTCCGGTCTCCAGCTCGTACGCGACCCAGTACGGGCCGCCCTCCAGCCCCATCGCGCGGCCGTGCGCCCGCATCCGGTCGCCGGTGAACTCGCCCCATGCGGTGTCGTACCCCCGGCCCGCCGAGACGTGCCAGGTGCGGGTGAAACGTTCGGAATCGCTCATGCACCGATCATCCGGCACGGGCACCGGCGCGCGGGGCCGGTCGTGGCCTCAGCCCGGCTGCTTGACGCAGGTCCGGTCCTGCTGCGGCAGCCGGCCCGTGGCCAGGTAGGCGTTCACCGCATCGTCCACGCAGGGGCTTCCGTACTCCCCGTAGATCCCGTGCCGGTTGGCTCCCCGCAGGGTGACCAGCCGGGAGCCCGGCAGCAGGTTCCGCAGGGCGACGCTGCCGGTGTACGGGGTGCGGGGGTCGCCGGTGGCGGCGACGATCAGCGCCGCGGCGTCGCGCCGTACCCGGGTGGGCTCCTCGCGCGGCGGGTCCCAGAACGCGCACGGCCCGACCCCGGCGGTCAGGGGCCCGAACAGCGGGTGCGCCGCGCGGCTGCCTTCGACGTCCCTCCAGTACTGCTCGACGTCGCGCGGTGCGGCCGCGTCCCCGCACAGGATCGCGGTCTGCGCGCTCCCGAACGCGGATCCCGCGGAGGTCAGGGCGAACCGCAGCAACTGCGCGAACTGCGGCGTCAGCGGGGCCGCCCGGCCCTCGGCCGCCCGGGCCAGCGCCGACAGCTGCTCGGCCAGCGCTGCGCGGCCGCCGTCGGTGTCGTCCGCGATCCCCTGGAAGACCACGAACGGCACCTGTGCGGCATCCAGCCGGAACACCTCGGCGCCGGTGCCGACGGTCAGCGGACCGCGCCCGGCCGCCGCCACGATCCGGTCGACCGCGGCGAGCACGTCGGTACGGGTGCGGCCGAGGCCGTACGCGTCGTCGCGGGCCGCAGCCCATGCGGCCCAGTCCGCCAGGGCCTGCTCGCTCTCGCGCTCGACGCTGCCCCACATCAGGCGGGGGCTGTAGCGGTGCGGGTCGAGGGCCCCGTCGAGGACCACCCGGTCGTGGCGGCCGGGGAACATCTGGGTGTAGACCGTGCCCAGGTAGGTCCCGTACGAGTAGCCCAGGTAGGAGATCTTCCGCTCGCCGAGCGCAGCCCTGATCACGTCCATGTCGCGGGCGGTGTTGCGGGTGGTGACGTGCGGCAGCACCGATGCGTTCGTGGCCCTGCACCGGTCGGCCAGGTCCTTCTGGAAGGCGGTACGGCGGTCGAACCCGGCCCGGTCGCCGCCGGGCGAGAGCAGGGTGACACCGACGGGCCAGCCGCAGTCCAGCGGGGTGCTGCGGCCGACGAACCGCGGGTCCATGCCGATCACGTCGTAGCGGGCGCCGACGTCCTTCATCGCCGTGCGGACCTCCGGCGCGAAGTCGAGGCCCGAGCCGCCGGGACCGCCCGGGTTGACCAGCAGCGCGCCGATGCGCCGCCGGGTGTCACTCGCCCGGATCCGGGAGACGGCGACGGTGAGCGTGCGGCCGCCGGGGTCGGCGTAGTCGAGCGGAACGGTCACGTCCGCGCACTGCGCACCCGCCTTCTCCAGGCCCTTGCCCACCTCGTCACCCGGGCCCAGGACGCAGCTGTGCCAGGCCGGGCGCTGCCGCTGGAAGCGGTCGAGCCCCGCGCCGGAGGTCCCCGGCGCTGCCGACGCCGCGGACGACCGGGCCGCGGCGGCCGCGGCCGGAGCGGCAGGCGTGGCGGCGAGACAGGCGGCGAGGGCGAGGCCGACGGCCGAGGCGCGGCGAGCGGCGGCGGTGCGGGTGCGGGTGCGGGTGCCGGTGGGGGTGCCGGTGCCGGTGCGGGTGCTGGTCATCACGGGGTCTCCTTGGAGGGGTTCGGGCCGTCCGGGCCGTCCGTGCCGTCCGGGCGGTCCGTGCCGTCCGGGCGGTCCGTGCCGTCCGGGCGGTCCGGGGCGCACAGAGCGGCGTCCACCACCGCACGGAAGTCCTCTTCCGCCCGGTCGGTCGCAGGCACCCGGTTGAGGGCGAGCGCGACGGTGCGGCCGCCGGGGCCGACCGCGCCCAGCGCCCGGTGTCCCCCCGGTACCGTCCCGGCGTGCCCCCACCACCAGCCGCCGCACGGCAGCGGGGTGGCGATCAGGCCGAGCCCGTACCGGGCACCGGGCCACAGCCGGTCCGGGTCGGCCGGGACGGTGCGGGTCATCTCGGCGAGCCAGCGGGCGGGCAGCAGCCGGCCGCCGAACAGCGCCCCGTAGAACCGGTTCATGTCCGCGGGGGAGGAGACGAGTGCCCCGCCCGCCCCGCCGAGGGTCATGTTCCACTCGGTGCCGTCCACCGGGCCGGGCCCGGGCAGCAGTGCGGAGTAACTGCGCGAGTGCGCCCCGCGGATGCGCGTCCGGTCACCCGGCCAGTACGTGTCGTGCAGCCCGAGCGGCTCGATGATCCGCCGCGTCACCTCGTCCTCGATACCGCGCCCGGTGACCTTCTCCACGATGAGCCCGGCGAGGAGGGTGTTGGTGGTCGAGTAGTGCCAACTCCCCTCGGGCCGCGGCAGCCGCAGCGCCATCGCGATCAACTCGCGGGTGTCGAAGTGCCGGTAGCGCCACTGCTCCGCGGGGACGTCGGCCAGGGCGTCCATGTGGTCCGGCAGCCCGCTGGTGTGCTGGAGCAGCTGCCGTACGGTGATGGTGCGGCCGTCGTGGCCGTCGGCCCGGATCAGCCCGGGCAGAAAGTCCTCGACGGGGGAGTCCAGCCCGATCCGGCCCTCCGCGGCCAGCTGCACGACGACCGTCGCGGTGAACGTCTTGCTGACGCTGCCGATCCGCAGCCGGTCCCCGGCCCGCATCGGCCGTCCGGTCCCCAGGTCGGCGACGCCGCGGGCGGCCTCCCGGCGGCCGCAGCGCGGGTCGACGAACTCTGCGGCGGCGCCCGGGACGCCGTGCCGGGCGACGAGGACGCCGAGGGACTCGGTGACCGCCCGCTGCGCGCTGTCGCACGCGGCGGCCGCCGTGGCCGGCCGGGCCGCGGCCACGCCTGCAGGGGCGCCGGCCGCCACCGCGGCCCCGGTCAGGAGCAGGGCCGCTGCCACTGCCCCGCACCGCCCGGGCCGCCGCCTGCCCGGCCCCGGCCTGCCGTGTAAATCCCGTAAATACCTCATACAGCAGACGCTAAAGATCATCCGTCGGGGGTTCACTGCGGGCCGCCCCCGAGGCGACCGGGGGACAGCCCCACCCCCTGCCGGCCGGTCTACCTGCTGTCGACGGGACCCGGGGCGTCCTCGGGGGCGCCGGCCAGGCCGCCGTCCGCGGCGTCCTTCGCGGCGGAGTCCCAGACCAGCCGGCCGAGTCGGAGCACGCGGGTGTGGCGGCCGCCCATCCTCCCGGTGCAGCGCACCAGGTACGAGCCGTCGTCCTGGCGGTAGACCAGTCTGCGGCGCTCCTGGAAGAACGTCCCGACGACGATGGTCCGGGCGGCCTCCTCCATGGCCCGCTCGGCCTCTTCCCGGGTCCCGTCGAACTCGCTGACCGCCTCGAGGAAACCGCCGTCCTCCGAGTTCCGCTCGCTGACCCGTTCCGCGGTGATGATCCAGCGCTCCCGCCGCCCGCCGCCCATGGCCCTGCCCCCTGCTCCGCCGGCTGCCGGAGCCGTGCGGCCCCGATCGAGCGCAGGCTACAGCGCGGCCGGCGGTCGTCGCGGGCGGGGGCACGGCATGTCGTCACGGCCGCGGCGCGCGGCCGATTAAGATCACGATCTTGGATGTGACAGCCGGTCGGTGGCCCTGGTGGCCCGGGACATACGGGAGTTGGACGTCATGAACGGGGCACACGGCCCGGCACTGCACCCCCTGGAACAGGGTGACCCGCGGGACATCGCGGGCTACGGTCTCCTGGCGCGCATCGGGGAGGGCGGGATGGGATCCGTCTACCTCTCGCGCACCCGCGGGAACCAGCCGGTCGCGATCAAGGTGATCCGCCGGGAGTACGCCGGCGACGCCGAGTTCCGCACCCGCTTCGGGCAGGAGGTGCGGGCGGCCCGCCAGGTCCGCGGCTACCACCTGGTACCGGTGGTCGACCACGACACCGACGCCGAACAGCCCTGGCTGGCCGGCACCTACATACCCGGCCTCCCGCTCGACGAGGCCCTGGACGCCCACGGGCCGCTGCCCCGTGCGGCGGCGCTCCGGCTGGTCGCGTGCGTGGCGCGGGCCCTGGAGTCGGTGCACGCGGCCGGCATCATCCACCGCGACCTGAAGCCCGGCAACATCCTGCTGGCCGCCGACGGCCCGTGGGTGATCGACTTCGGGATCGCGCGGGCGGCGGAGTCCACCCGGCTCACCCGCAGCGGCGGTTTCATCGGCACCCCGCAGTTCATGTCCCCGGAGCAGGGCACCGGCGATGAACTCACCCCGGCCTCCGACGTGTTCTCCCTCGGCCTGATCGCCGCGGTGGCCGCGACCGGCCGCCACCCGTACGGGGACGGCGGCGGGCTGACCGTCGCCACCCGCATCGCCAACACCGCCGTGCGGCCCCCGGACCTGTCCGGGTACGACGCCGAGCTGAGGCCCGTACTGGAGGAGGCGCTCGCCGCAGATCCTGCCGCCCGCCCGGCCCCCGCCGATCTGGCGCGCCGCTGCGAGGAGCTCGCGGGCGGCCCGGCCAGGGACCTCGCCGGGTGGCTCCCACAGCCGTGGGCGCAGGCGGTCGCCGCCCGGGAGGACGGCTTGCGGCAGCTCCTCGCCCTGCCCGCCGGCGCACCTGCGGCGCCCTCGTACGTGCCCACCCAGGTCCCCGGTGCGCAGCACTCCGCGCCCACCGCGGCCCCGGGCAGGCCGCCCGCCGCCCCGCCGCCCGCCCACCCGGTGCACAGCGCGCCCACCGAGGCGCCGGCGCCGCAGATGCCGCCCCCGCCGGCCATGCCGCCGCAGGCGGCCCCCGCCCCGGCCGCGCGGAGCCGCCGCACCGCGCTGATCGCCGCGGCAGCCGCGGTCCTGGTGGCCGTCGCGGGCACGGCCTGGGCGCTGTCCGGCAGCGGGGACCACGACACGGCGGAGAAGGCGAAGCCCGCCCCGGGCGCGAGCACGTCGCAGGACGCGAATCCGGGAGCCGGCGCGCAGCAGAGCGCCGCGGCTCCGCCGCCGGCCAAGAAGCCGGAGTACACCGAGGTCTTCAAGGACCGCCCGCTGATGATCGCAACGCCCGCGGTCGGGCAGTACATCACCGTCGACATGGACACGGGCAAGGTCAGCCCGAAGGGCGAGATCGGCGACAAGAAGGCCGAGATCGGCTACCTGCTGCAGGAACTGGACTTCCAGACCCCCTTCGCCAAGTCGCCCGGTGCCTCCCCCGAGGTGTGCCGCCAGGCGGTGGACTCCACCCCGCTCCCCAGCCAGATCCCGAACACCACCCTGATCAAGGCCAAGCCCCTGGCCAAGGGCGACATCCTGTGCACCCTCACCTCCGAGGGGAACCTGGCGCGGTTCGAACTCACCGCGGTCACCGAGACCGGCACGTCCGTCGATCCGCCCGCCTTCACCGGCAACCTCACTCTCTGGAAGGTGCCGAAGTAGCGGCGGCGCAACCGTGCGCGACCGCGGCCGCGTCCCGCTCGGCAGGGGGTGACGCGGGTGGGGGACACCGCAGCACGGGCAGGAAGGAAGCAGAAGCAGACGGACACTGACACGGGCACGCGCAGGTCGCTCGGCGCCGCAGCCCTGCCCGCCGTCGCCGCGGTGCTCACGTTCGGGTGGGCCTGGTGGGGTTTGGCCGGCGGGTCGCCCCTCCCCTCGCCGGTGGCCCTGGTCGGCGGGGCGGTCCTGGTCCTCGGCTCGGCGATCGCGTACTTCGTCCTCGCGGGCGGCAGCGGCGGCCTGTTCGGCGCCCTGCTCCTGGCCGCGGGCCTGCTGCTGACGGTCACCGCGGCGGACCAGTCCGCGGCACGCCCCGACGAGGCGCTGTGCGTCGTACGGGCGATCGACGCGCGGGAGCAGGCCTCGTACGGGGAGGGGGCGCCCCCCGGCAGGACCGTCTACCGGCACGAGCTGCAATGCCCGGGCGGAGATCCCGGCGAGATCAAGACGGACCACCACATCGCCGAGGTCGGCGGTGAGGTGCGCATCGCCCATGACCGCCGCCACCGGGTGTCGCCGGTCGTGGCCGGCACCAACTCGCCGTGGACGCCGGCCGCTTGGGCCGTGGCCGTGCTGGCTCTGAGCACGGTCATCGGCGGATGGCGCCGACCCCGCCCCTGACCCCTCGCACGAGCGCTCACCGGGCCCCGCCCCCGGCCAACGCGGTGCAGCCGCGGTCGCCACGTGCGCAGCCGCCGACTTCAGGGGCGGAGCTTGTCGAGGGCGCGGGTGATGACCTCCTCGGCGTCGGTGCGGTCGGCGAGCCAGTGGGGTTCGTACGTGCGGGGCGGGGCGGGGGCCGCGCCGCCGGTGAACACCGCCAGGGCGCGCTCGCCGGGGCGGATCAGGCCCTCCTCGATCGCGGCGAGCGTCCCGGCCAGGGCGTAGAGGCCGGAGCGTTCCCAAGGGGTCCCGGCAGCGGCGCGGGCCACGGGGACGCCCGCCTCCGCCAGGAGGGTGACCGCCCGCGGCTCCAGGTGCAGGTACCGGGCGTTGCCCAGCCGGCGCACGGTCCCGCGGGAGAAGGCGCACACCTCCCGCATCTCCGCGACGAGCTCGTCCGTGAGGGTCCGGCGGAAGAGCGTCGGCTCCAGCACGGCGGGGGCCGGGCGGTCCGCGCCCGTCTCCCGGCCACCGCCGGCCAGCGCGTCCACGTACGGCGCCACCGCCTCCTGCTGGACGCCGAGGAACCGCGGCACGCGGACCCCGCCGGGATCCGAACGCAGGACCTCCCGCAGCCCGCGGTAATGGCCGAGGGGCCCGTAGCCGCTGGAGACCGCCTGGACGTGCCAGTCCCACTGCCGGCCCAGCTCGCGCGCGGCGTCGGCCAGGAAGTGTGCGCGCAGCTTGTGCGCCTCGTACATGTCCTCCCGCGCCGGGGCGATCGGCACCCCCGAGGCCTCCGAGCAGGCCACCATGGCGGCTTTGATCTCCTCCTCGGCGGCGTCGACCTCGACGAACTGCACGCCGTCCGCCTCCGCCAGCTCCGGCACGATCCGGCGGCGCGAGGCCGGCGGGTGCAGGACCACCGCGCGCAGCCCGGCGTGGACGGCGTACGCGGCCACCGCGTTGGCGGTGTTCCCCGAGCTCTGGGTCAGCACCAGCGGGCTGCCGGCCCGCAGGCACTGGGCGACCGCGAGGCAGGCCATCCAGGACTTGAACGTCCCGGTGGTGTTGGCCGTCGACAGGTCCAGGACGTCGAGTCCACCCCGCCCTGGGGCGCGAGCTGCACGATCCGGCCGCCCTCCCGGAGCGAGGCCCGCTCGATCAGCGCCGGATCGGCCGACAGGCGGGCGGCGTACCTGCGGACGACGCCGCCGTCCTGCGCGTATACCTCCACGCGACCCGGCCTCCTCACCCGATCGGCAGGCCGTCCGGCAGCCCGTCCGGCACCCCTTCGGCCGTCCAACTCCCGTACGGCGCATCAGGTGCCGGGCGCGGGCGGGACTGCACCTGCACGGGTGATCGCCGGTGTGCGTGCCTTCGCCGGCGTGCGCCTGCACCGCTCAGCGGAACTCGTGGACGACCTCGATCCTGCCGACGATGTGGGCGTTGAACTCGTCGAGCTCCTCGGCCGGGACCCACAGCTCGAGGATCGTCCGGCCACCCGCCTGCCGGACGGGGTACCGGCTCAGGAACTCCGAGTCGACCTCGAAGCGGGTGACGAAGCCCGCGCCGTCGTGCTTCACGTTCCAGTCCCTTGCGATCTTCACCGCGTAGTCCTCGTCGAGGACCGGATAGAAGATCGGCTGCTCCGGCAGCCGCGGCGGCCAGGCGCGCCAGTCGAGTGCGCGGACCAGGTCCAGCTCCACGGGGCCGGTGGGGCGCCACAGGGTCGTCGTTGCCGGCTGACTGGTCATGGGAACCGCTCTCTGCATTCGAATCCGGGCACGTCGGCCGATGCGGCCGGCCGGGAGAGGAGACGGTACCCGCGGTGCGGGAGCGGTCACCACGCAATATCGGCGCCCCGCCCCGGCCTGACCTGCGCGTACGCGAGGCGCCCGCAGTGCCCGTCGTGTCCGCCTGCACGCCGGCGGCGGTGGACTCCCGCCCCCGCTGCGGACCGTCAGGCGGTTCGGGCGGCGTGGTCCGCGAGGACTTCGCCGATGACGTACCGCGCGGTGGCGGCCATGGCCGGGTTCGTGTCCCGGTAGTAGTCCGCCTCCATCAGCGCGACCGACAGCGCCCAGCCCCGGCCCCGCGCCCACGCCGCCTCGTCGGCCCGCGCTGCGGCCCGGAAGACGTCCCGGGCCTCCCTCGGCAGCACGTACCACGCCGGGATCAGGTCGACGGCGGGATCACCCAGTCCCATGCACCCGAAGTCGATGACGGCGCTGAGCCCGCCGCCGGCGACCAGCAGGTTCCCCGGCTGCAGGTCCGCATGGATCCAGACGGCCGGACCGGCCCACGCCGGGGCCTGCCGATCGGCGTCCCATGCCGCCGTCACCGCCCCGGAGTCGACGGACCCGCGCAGCGCCGCCATCGCCCTGCGCGTCCAGCCGTCCCGCTCCGCCAGGGACTCGCTGCGGAAGGAGGCCGGGCCGCCCGTGGGATCGATCCGGTGCAGCGCGGTCACGAACGCCCCGAGCTCCTGCGCGAGCCTGACCGGTTCGGCGATCCGGCCGCTGACCGGGTTCTCACCGTCGAGCCAGCGGAAGACGGACCAACGCCACGGATAGTCCTCACCGGGCGCGCCTTTGCCGAGCGGTTCCGGTACGGCCACCGGCAGCGACGGGGCGAGTCGCGGCAGCCAGGTGTGCTCGGTCTCGATGTCCTCCACGGCCCCTGCGACGCGCGGGAGCCGTACGGCCATGTCCTCGCCCAGCCGGTACATGGCATTGGACGTGCCGACGGAATCGACGGGCTTGACGGACAGTCCCGCCCAATGGGGGAACTGAGCGGCGATCAGCCGCTGCACGAGCGGGGCGTCGATGTCCGGTTCGTCGGCATGCATCTTGCCGGGAGGCATGAGCAGCACCTTCCTGAGGGGGGGCGGGGCGGGGCGGGGCAGGGTGGAACGGAACGGAACGGGCCATACGAACGCGCCGGAGTATCACCCGTCAACCCATTTCGGTGCGGCGGGTCGAGGCGGCGTCGGCCGGCCCGCGGGCCGATGGTGTGGGTGTGGACATGGACGTGGACGCGGTGATCACCGAGCTGTACGGGCTCCGGCCGGCGGAGTTCATCGAGGCGAGGGACCGCCACGCGGCCCGGGCCAAGCGTGCGAAGGACGCCGAGGCCGCGCGCAGGATCGGCCGGCTGCGCAAGCCCACGCTCGCGCTGTGGGCGGTCAACCTCCTCGCCCGCTCCGCACCCGACGAGGCACGGGCGCTGCTGGACCTGGGCGCCCGCCTGCGCACCGCCCACCGGAAGCTCGACGGCCGGCAACTGCGGGCCCTGTCCGAGGAACGGAACAAGGCCGTCGCCGAGCTCACCCGGAGAGCCGCCGAACTGGCGGACGCCTCGGGGGACCGGCTCGGCGAGGGGGCGCTGCGCGAGGTCGGGCAGATCCTGCACGGCCTCCTCGCCGACGAGGAGGCCGGCGAGGCATGGGCCGCGGGCCGGCTGGCGGCGCCCCCGCAGCTGCGGTTCGGTTTCGAGGGCCTGGAGCCCGACCCGGAGGCACTCGCCACCACACCCCGCCCAGCACCACCTCCACCCTCCCCGGCCGCACCTCCCTCGCCCTCACCACCTCCACCACCGCCCCCACCACCGCCCCCGCCCTCCCCGCCGACACGGGACCGCGTGGCCGAACAACGGGCGCGCAAGCACGAAGCGCGTCTCCGGGAGGCCCGGGCCGCCGCAGCGGCAGCGGAGGAAGAGCGGGACGGCGCCCGGACCGCCCTGACCGCGGCCGCCGCCTCGCTCGCCCGGGCCACGGCCGAGGCGGCGTCCCTCCGCGAGGAACTGACGGCCCTCCGGCGGCGCCTGGAGGCCGCCGAGGAAGCAGCGGATGCGGCGAAGACCCGACACCGCAGCACCGAGGAGGCCTTGCGCAAGGCCGACCGGGCGGCCCGGACGGCCACGCGCCGCCTGCACGCCGCAGAACAGGCAGCCGGGCCGCCGGGCTGACGGCCGCCGGGCCGACGGCCGCCGGGCTGACGGCCGCCCGGCACCGACCACCCCCCGTACCCGACCGGCGGGGCGACCTGAGTGCCAGGGGGCGCATCCCGCCCCCACCTGTGGGTACGTCACCCGCCCGACCTGAGTAGCACCGCTCAGGCCGGCCCGCGCCCCCGAGCCGACGATGGGGAACACGCCGCAGTCGACCACGGGGGACCGAACCACATGCTCAGCCGCCTCTCCCACGCCCTGGTGCCCGCGTTCGGGCGCCTGGGCGTGACCACCGACCCCGGAGCCGCCTTCCCCCCGGGCAGCATCATCGCCGCCAACCACACCTCCCTCGCCGACCCCGCCGTCGTCCTCGCCGCCCTGCGGCGGCTCGGCGTCGAGCCGGTCGTCATGGCCGCCGCCGGCCTGTGGCGGATCCCGTTCCTCGGGAGCCGACTCGCCCGGGAGGGCCACGTACCCGTCCACCGCGGGTCGCGGCACGCCGCGGACGCCCTCGACCACGCGGCGGCCGCGCTCGGGGAGGGGCGGCTGGTCCTCATGTACGCCGAAGGGGGCATCCCGTTGCGTACGGACGCCGCCGAAGCCGCGCCCGGCGCCTTCCGCAGCGGGCTCGCCCGGCTCGCCGAGCGCACCGGCGCCCCCGTCGTCCCGCTGGGCCAGGCCGGTGCCCGCCGCATCACCTCGGGCGGCGCGGCCAAGCAGCTCGCGGGCCTGGCCACCGCCCCCCTGCGCCGCCCGGCCCTGCACGTCCACGTCGGGGCACCGATCGGCCTCGCCGGCGACACGGCCGCGCGCACGGAGCAGGCGCACCGGGCCGTCACGCACGCCTGGCGGGCGGCCGCGGCCCGCCTCGACGAGCCCGCGGCCCTCACCGCACCCGGTCCGGCCGAAGCATTCGATGTGCATTGCTTTTCAGCCGATTTCCCCGATCCGTCCGTACGGCGGTGAGAGATCGGTAGCGTCCCGGTACGGAAGATCCGGTGCCGGAAACGGCAGAAAGCTGTATCGGAGGTACGACCATGGCCAACGTGGAAGTGTCGCTGAAGGAAGCGATGACCTCGATCGAAGGGGTGCTGGGAGTGGCGCTGGTGGACTACGCCAGCGGGATGGCCCTGGGCACGCTCGGCGGTGGCAAGGACCTGGACCTGATGGTCGCCGCGGCGGGCAACACCGATGTGATCCGGGCCAAGAACCGCACCATGGAGATGCTGGGCCTCAAGGACGAGATCGAGGACCTGCTGATCACGCTCGGGAGCCAGTACCACCTGATCCGTCTCCTGCGCAATCGCGGTGCCGGCGGCCTGTTCCTGTACCTCGTACTGGACAAGGGCAAGTCGAACCTGGCCATGGCCCGCCACCAGCTGCGCCGCATCGAAGCGGACCTCGAGGTCTAGGCATCGCGTCGTCCTGACGGCCCCCGCACGCCCATGAGTTGAAGATTTCTTCAACTCGACACATCCAAAACCGGTCAACTGTGTGTGCGTGCGGGCCGGCAGGACGCGACGATGTACCGCGAGCGTGAAGCCGTCCCGGGGGCGGGGACGAACGGGCGGACGCAGGCAGACGTCCGAGGAGCAGCAGAGCGGGAGTCGTGGGAATGCAGGTACCGCTGTACCAGGCCAAGGCGGAGTTCTTCCGGATGCTCGGCCATCCGGTCCGCATCCGCGTGCTGGAACTCCTCCAGGACGGCCCCAAGCCCGTCCGGAGCCTGCTCGCCGAGATCGACGTCGAGGCGTCGAACCTCTCCCAGCAGCTTGCCGTCCTGCGACGCTCGGGCATCGTGGTGTCCACCCGCGAGGGCTCCACCGTCACCTACGCCCTCGCCGGCGGGGACGTCGCCGACCTGCTGCGGGCGGCGCGCCGCATCCTGACGGAGATGCTGGCCGGGCGCAACGAACTGCTCGCCGAACTGCGCCAGGTCGAGCCCGCTCCCACCCGCAGCTGAAGCGGCCGGCCAGGCCGCGGTGCGTACGGGGACCGATCAGGGTCAGGATCCGGTGGCGGTGGCGTTGCCCGTGGCACGGGAGGGGGCGGGGGAGGCGCCGATGCCCTCCGAGGCGGCGTCGATGACCTCGTCCAGGACGTCGCGCGAGAGGGCGAGCTCGGCGATCAGACGGTCGATGCGCCGGCGTTCCACGACCAGTTCGCTGACCAGCTGCTGCGTGGCGAACTCGTTCGGGCCGCCGTCCGAGTCCCGCATGCAGGGGAGCAGCTGCCCGATCTTCTTGCTGCTCAACCCCGCCGCGTACAGCGCCTGGATCCGGATGACCCGGTCGACCGCCCACTCCCCGAACTCCCGGTGGCCGCCGGGAGTGCGCTCGGAGCGCAGGATCCCCTGCTGCTCGTAGTAGCGCAGGGACCGCTCGCTCACACCGCTGCGCCGGGCCAGCTCACCGATCCGCACCGCCACCCCCGTTTGCTCGTCCCGCCCGGTCCGCCGGTCCGCGGTCCGCCGATCCGCTCCGTCCTGGTCCGTGGACGCGGTCCGGGCCTTGAACCTGACACTGATGTCACTTCCTACCGTAC
Organism: Streptomyces sp. NPDC046876; assembly: GCF_040645035.1. NCBI lineage: Bacteria > Bacillati > Actinomycetota > Actinomycetes > Kitasatosporales > Streptomycetaceae > Streptomyces > Streptomyces sp. NPDC046876. The sequence continues at coordinate 21,610 of NZ_JBEYXK010000087.1, forward strand.
CGGCATGACGAACACCCAGGTCGACACCGACCTCTTCAAGCCCGCCCGCCTCGGCCCCCTCCAGCTGCCCAACCGCCTGGTCATGGCACCGCTGACCCGCAACCGTGCCGGAGCCGACGGCGTTCCGGGACCGCTCATGGCCACCTACTACACGCAGCGCGCCTCCGCAGGCCTGATCATCGCCGAGGCCGCCGCTCCGAACGCCGTCGGAAAGGCGTACCCCGACATCCCGGCGATCCACAGCGCGGAGCACGTGGCCGGATGGCGGCGCGTCACGGAGGCCGTACGGGCGGCCGGGGGCCGGATGTTCCTGCAACTGGAGCACGGCGGCCGGATCGGTCACCCCGACACGAGCGGTCTCGTACCCATCGCGCCCTCGGCCGTCGCGCTGCCCGAGACCATCCACACGGTCGGCGGCCGAAAGCCCTCCGTCGTGCCCCGCGCGATGACCCTCGAGGACATCCGGTCCACGGTCGCCGACTACGCCTCTGCGGCCCGCAACGCCATCGCGGCCGGTTTCGAGGGGGTCGAGGTGCACGCGGCGAACGGGTACCTCCCGCACCAGTTCCTGGCCCAGGGGACCAACCGCCGCGACGATGCCTACGGCGGGCCCGTCGCCCACCGCATCCGGTTCACGGTCGAGGTGGTCCGCGCCGTCGCCGACGCCATCGGCCCCGACCGCGTGGGCCTGCGCATCTCCCCCGGGAACACGGTCAACGGCATCGAGGAGGGCGACACCGACCGCATCTACCCGGCGCTCGTCGAGGCGCTCGCCGACACCGGCCTCGCCTACCTCCACCTCGTCTTCGCCGACCCGGACCAGCCCCTCTTCCACCGCATACGCCGGGCCTGGCCGGGCACCCTGATCGCCAACCCGGCACTGGGATGGGGGAAGGACCTGCCCGCCGACGGCGGCCGCGCCGCGGGCGAACGGCTCCTGGCGGCAGGCGCCGACCTGATCGCCCTCGGCCGCGCCTTCCTGGCCAACCCCGACCTCGTCGCACGGCTGCGCCTCGGCGCACCGCTGAACCCGGTGCGCGACCGGTACATGATGTACACGGGCGGCGAAACCGGATACACCGACTACCCCACGCTGGAGCTGTCGGGGAGCCGGAGTTAGCCGGGCCCGAAGCCGGCCGGCACCGAAGCCCGCAGGTGGCAGCCGAGCCCGCGGGTGGTACCGGAGCCCGCAGGTGGTACCGGAGCCCGCAGGTGGCACCGGCCGGCACCGGAGCCGGCCGGGGCCGGTGCCCTACGGCGAGGGTTTACCCCGGCCGTGCGGCTACCGCCGCCGTACTCAACCGGTGGGCGGATGCGGCGGCGGTCCGTCCCTCCTACCGTTTCCGGGGTCCACACCCCACCCCCAACCCCCTGGGCAGGGAACCTCATTGGCCACGGCGCGGCACCGGGCGGCTAGGCTGCGGCGATGCAGCTCCGCCCCCTTTCCGGCCGCATCGCCAACGTCGTCATCGGGATCGCGATGACGGCGCTGGCCCTGCTGCTCGGGCGGGATTCGGCCACGCAGGGCTGGCCGCCGCTGGACCCGACGGGCTACGCACTCATCGTCCTGGTCAACCTGCCGGCACTGGTCCGCACACGCTTCCCGGTCGCCGTGTTCGCGGTCACCCAGACCGGGTTCGTGGTCTACGTGTGCCTGGGCTACTGGCCCGTGGTCAACTCGCTGGCCACCCTCCTCGCCACCTTCACCCTCGCCTCGCTGCGTCCCGCCCGCATCTCCGCGCCCGGAGCCGTCATCACCGGCCTGACCTGGCTCGGCGCCGGCCTCCTGGACGAGGTGCGCGGCGACCACGGCTCCCTGGCGGCCGCCGCCGGCCAGGCCGTCGTCTTCCCCGCCGTGCTGTGGTGGTTCGGGACGCTCGCCCGCAAGACCACCGAGCTGACCCGGGAACTGGCAGCCGAGCAGGAGCAGCGCGCCCTCAGGGAGATCGCCGCCGAACGCAGCCGCATCGCCCGCGAGCTCCACGACGTGGTCGCCCACCACATGGCCGTGATCTCCGTACAGGCGGGACTGGCCCGGTTCGTCTTCGACAGCGACCCGGCCACCGCGCGCGGCGCCCTGGACACCATCGCCGACACCGGTGCGGAAGCCCTCGACGAGATGCGCCGCATGCTCGCCCTCCTGCGCGAGAGCGACGAACCCGGCGCCCCCGAACGCCCCATGCCCGGCCTGCAGCGGCTCGCCGACCTCCTCGCACGCGTCCGCGCCGGCGGCACGCCGGTGGAACTCACCGTCCGCGGCACGGCGCGCCCCCTCGGACCCGGAGCGGACCTGTGCGCCTACCGCGTGATCCAGGAGTCGCTCACGAACGTCCTCAAGCACGCCCCGGGAGCGGCCGCCCGTATCGACGTCCACTACGAACCCAAGGCGCTGACGGTCGAGATCACCGACGACGGCGAGGGAGCAGTTCCGGCCGGAGTTCCGGCCGGAAGCGGACACGGCTTGATCGGCATGCGCGAGCGCGCCAAGCTGTACGGCGGACGGGTCGACACCGGCCCGCGCGAGGACGGCCGGGGCTTCGCCGTACGGCTCACCCTGCCCCTGTCGGCGCGCTCCGGCGCACCGTCCGCCGCGGATCGCCGCGACGGGGCCGACGGCGTCGGCCCGGGCGGCGGCCGGCTCCCTCCGAGCGGACCGGAGGGCTGAGTCCCCGCCCCCGTACCACCGCGCACCGCCCCCAGGAGGCCCCCGCATGAGCCGCGCCATCAGCGTCCTCGTCGTCGACGACCAGTTCCTCATCCGGGCGGGCCTGGTCGGCCTTCTCAAGGCCGCACCCGGCACCACGGTCGTGGGGGAGGCCGCGGACGGCGAGGAGGCCGTGGAGCTCGCCGCGCGGCTGCGCCCCGACGTGATCCTGATGGACGTGCGCATGCCCGGCACCAACGGCATCACGGCCACCGCCCGCATCCTCGCCGAGGCCGGGGACCCCCCGCCGCGGATCCTGGTCCTGACCACCTTCGACCTCGACGAGTACGTGTACGGGGCGCTGCGCGCCGGCGCGTCGGGTTTCCTGCTGAAGGACTCGGGACCCGAACGGCTCCTGACGGCGGTGGCCGCGGTCGCCGGCGGGGACCACCTGTTCGCGCCGAGCGTGACCCGGCGGCTCGTCGAGGCCTTCGCCGACCGCGCCGGACCGGGCGGGGGCGAGCGGGAGGCACCCGTGCCCACCCTGGACGCGCTGACCGGCCGGGAGCGCGAGGTGCTGACGCTGACCGGCAGGGGCCTGTCGAACCAGGAGATCGCCGGCCGGCTGTACATCAGCGAGGCGACCGTCAAGACCCACCTCAACCGGGCCATGGGAAAGCTCGGCCTGGGCAGCCGGGCCCAGGCGGTGGTCGTCGCCTACGAGACGGGCCTGGTCGTCCCGGGCTCCTGAGCCGCGGCGACAGGCCCCCCGGTGCGGCCCGGCCCGCTTCAGCCGAGGTGGTAGTCGAACCAGATCCGATGGGTGCCGTCGGCCTCGACGGCCATTCCGCCGCCCCCGGCGATCCCGGCCAGCTCGCCCGTTCCGCTCGACGGCACGATGGTGAAGAACTCCGCCGTGCGGTCGCTGCCGCTCGTCGTCGCGGAGTGCACGAAGTTGAACGCACCCTCCCGGCCGTGCAGGGCCCCTTCGAACGACTCCATGGCCACGTACGTGCCGACGCCGGCCGCCTGGTCGTAGGCGGAGGTGAACAGGGTCGCCGAGCGCCCGGCGACCTCGCCCTCGAAGTGCTTCTCGATGGTCGCCACCCCGACCGGCAGCCCGGTGGTGACCTCCGGCTCGGGCTTCAGAGCGGTCGGAGTGAATGCTTTTACGGTGAAGGTGCCATCGGCTCTCATGCCGTGACGGTAACGGGAGGCACTGACAACGGGTCGTCGGCTGGGCGGGGCAACATGCCGCCCGGGTCCTTGGAGCGGCGGGCGCCGCGCGGTACGTATGCAGCACGTACGAACGGAACCCGACATTCCGGGAACCGGAGGCCGTGAGCATGAAGCAGCAGGAAGCAGGAGCGTCCCATGACCACTGGCTGGACCCCCCGCCCGCCCGATGCCGCGTACGGGCCCGCCGGCGAGCACCTGCCCGAGCTCGAGGTGCCCCCGCCGGGCCGGCAGCGGCGCTGGACGGTGCTGCTGCGCTGGCTGTTGCTGCTGCCGCAGCTGATCGTGGTGGCCGTGCTCGGCATCGCGGCGTTCTTCGTGACGATCGCGGGCTGGTTCGCCGCCCTGGTGCAGGGGCGGCTCCCGGAGGGCATCGCCCGCTTCCTCGGCGGGTTCCTGGCGTACGACACCCGGGTGTCGGCGAGCGCGATGCTGCTGGTGGACCAGTACCCGCCGTTCTCCTTCGACGCCCCCGGCCACCCGGTGCGGATCGAGCTCCGGCCGGGCGAGCTGAACCGGCTGGCGGTGCTGTTCCGGCTGGTCCTGCTGATCCCGGCGGCCATCGTCACCAGCCTCCTCCAGTACGGGTGGGCGGCCGTCTGCTGGGTGTTCTGGCTGATCGCGCTGGTGCTGGGGCGGATGCCGCAGCCGGTGTACGGGGCCGTGGCCGCGGTGGCGCGGTTCCGGATGCGGTACCTGGCGTACGTGATGATGCTGACCTCGGCCTACCCGAAGCGCCTGTTCGGCGACCCGGCCCCGGCCCCCGTCCCGGCCCCCGTCTCGGCCCAGGGCCTGCAGACCCCGCCGCCCGCCACGCCGGTGTCGGGCACCCGGCCGCTGCTGCTGAGCACCGGGGCGAAGGTCCTGGTGGTGCTCTTCCTCGTACTCGGCCTCGGAGTCGGCGGCCTCTCCTCCACGACCGGCACCACGGACGAGGACATGAACGAGCCCTCTTGGTCCGCCACGAGGTGAGCACCTGCCTCACCCGGTGTGCTGCAGCACCTCCCCGAGGGTCTGCGCGAACGCCTCCGGCTCGCCCTGCTGCCCGTACTCGCCCCCGAGGAAGCCGCCGTGGTGGCTGGGGAACAGCGTCACCCCGATGCCCAGGCCCGCGGCGACCCCGGCCGCCGCACGGGCGGGGAACCGGCCTTCCGACTCCTTGCCCGCCGCGACGACGATCCGCGTCCGCGCGGCCCGCAGGGCGGCGAAATCCGGCCGGTAGGCGGTGCAGCCGCGCATGTTCTGCCCGAGCAGCGGGTCCCCGCGCGAGCCGTCGTCCTCGGCCGGGAGCCCGAAGGCGGCCGGGTCAGGAGCGGGCTCGTCGCGCCAGTTCGCCGGGAAGGGACCCGTACGGCTCACCAAGGCGAGGAACTTGGCCATCGCCGGCCCCGTCCCGTCGCGCAGGTACGTCGCGTGGATGTCGGCGCACACCGCCAGCGCCACCTCCCGGTCGGGCAGGACCTGCGCGGTCGGCGGCTCGTGCGCGACGAGCGTGCGCACCAGGGCGGGGTGCCCGGCCACGAGCGCGAGGGCGTTGACGGCGCCCCCGCTGCTGGCGAACACGTCCACCGGCCCCACGCCCGCCGCCTCGATCACCCTCCGCAGATCCTCGGCGTGCTCCTCGGGCAGCGTCTCCGCCGCCCCGTCGGTCCGCACGCTGCGGCCCACGCCCCGCGGGTCGTACGTGATCACAGTGCGGTCGGTGAAGTGCGACGCGAGCGTGCCGAAGCCGGTGGCGTCCATCGGGGAACCGATCAGGAAGAGGGCGGGCGGCTGCGCAGCCGCACGTGCGCCGCCGGCGCCGTCCGGCACGGCGTCGAGGACGTCGTACGCGACCGTGGCGCCGGTCGATTCCACCCGGTGGGTCACGGACTTGCGGGTCATGCTGGTCTCCTTCGAGTGAGTGCTGTCGAAAGGGAAGACCGCCCCCACCACGAAAACTCATCGCTCGGCGGCAGAGAATTTTCCGGCCCGGCCGGGGCGGCCCGCCGGCTGCCCCTACCGTGTCGGCCATGGAGAGCACCGCGCGCCCGGGACTGGACCTCACCCTGGATGCGGCCGAGCTGACCGCCCGGCTCGTCGACATCCCCTCCGTGAGCGGCGACGAGGAGGTCCTCGCCGACGCCGTGGAGCTGGCCCTGCGCGCCCTGCCCCACCTCACGGTGGACCGCTACGGCAACAACGTCGTGGCCCGCACCCACCTCGGCCGCGCCGAGCGCGTCGTCCTCGCCGGCCACCTGGACACCGTCCCGATCGCCGACAACGTCCCCTCCCGCCTGGACGAGAACGGCGTGCTGTGGGGCTGCGGCACCACCGACATGAAGTCCGGCGTCGCCGTCCAGCTGCGCATCGCGGCCACCGTGCCCGAGCCCAACCGCGACCTCACCTTCGTCTTCTACGACCACGAGGAGGCCGGTCCCGGGCGCAACGGCCTCAGCAGGCTGATCGAAAGCCACCGGGACTGGCTTACCGCCGACTTCGCGGTCCTGCTGGAGCCCTCCAACGCCGAGGTGGAGGGCGGTTGCCAGGGCACGCTGCGCGTGCTGCTGCGTACCTCCGGCGAGCGCGCCCACTCCGCCCGCAGCTGGATGGGCTCCAACGCCATCCACGCCGCCGCCCCGATCCTGGCGAAGCTGGCCGCGTACGAGCCGCGCAAGCCCGTGATCGACGGCCTGGAATACCACGAGGGCCTCAACGCGGTCCGCATCGAGGGCGGCGTCGCCGACAACGTCATCCCTGACGGGTGCACCGTCACCGTCAACTTCCGCTATGCCCCCGACCGCAGCGAGGCCGAGGCCCTGGCCCACGTCCGTGCGGTCTTCGCGGACTGCGGGGTGGAGGAGTTCACGGTGGCCCACCACAACGCAGGCGCGCTGCCCGGCCTCTCCCACCCCGCGGCGGCCGCGTTCATGGACGCGGTCGGCGGGCGCGCGATGCCCAAGTTCGGCTGGACGGACGTCGCCCGCCTCAACGCCATCGGCATCCCGGCCGTCAACTACGGCCCGGGCGACGCCCTTCTGGCCCACAAGGTCGACGAACGCGTCCCCACCCGCACCATCCTCCACTGCGAACAACGCCTCCACACCTGGCTCACCCGGTAGCGACCGGCGGGAGCGTCAGCGGCGTATCTCCTCCATCAGGCGGAGGGTGCATGCCGTGTGGGGCGTGCCGGACCTCGGGAGGAACCAGAACGAGCCGTCCTCGTCGCGGGCCACGGTGCACGAGGTGCCCTTGAGGGAGTCGGGGCGGTGGCTCCTGGCCAGCTTGGCCAGTTCGACGAGGGCCTCGTTGCGTGTCCGGTCGCCGTTCAGGCGGCGCAGGATCTTGGTCTCCCGACGCGGGACTCCTGCGTCGGTGGTGGGCGTCCCGTCTTCGACGATCAACCAGATGGGCATCGGTCAGTCTCCTTTGTTCCGTGGTGAAGGGCTGCTCCCGGTGATCCCGCCGCGGCCCGTGCACGCCTGGCACACGCCGTCACCGCCGCAGTCCTGGCACCGGGGGCGGGTGAAGAAGCTGTCCTGCTCTCCGGTCCCGTCGCACCCGGCACACTCGCCGCTTCCTTCGCATGATGTGCATCGGGGCATGGCGCGGTCGGTCCTTCCGGGGCTGGGGGAGGGGGCGAGGCGGGGTGGTCGTGTCCCCCCGCCCCCGGTCGGGCCCGCTCGACGACCGTGGCGAAGGCCCGGATCAGCGGGTACAGGCCGCCGCGGGAGACGCGCGGCCCCGCACCGCGCAGCCGGGCCCGTACCGCC
>NZ_JBEYXK010000088.1:0-28764 GCF_040645035.1 Streptomyces sp. NPDC046876
CCTTACCCCCAACATTCTTCCCCACCCCCCCCCACTTCCAAACTGCCGCCACCGCCGCCCCCCCCCCGCCCGCCTAAACCGGCCCCCCGGGGGGGGGCCGGGGGCCCCCCCGGCCCCGGCCCCCACCACGTGCCCCCTTCCTCTTTTTGTGTGCTCGCGTTTTCGTGTGCTCGCGGCCGCCGGCGGAAAAGCCGTACGGGCCCGGCGGGGGGATCGCCGGGCCCGTACAAGGGCCTCACAGGGGAAGGGAAGGCCGCAGGAGAGGTGGTGCGGTCAGCGGGGCTGGACGGCGATGCGGGTGGCCTTGCCGGTGGAGGCGCCGGAGGTCACGTACGAGCCGTCCAGGTTGTTGATGGTGAAGGCGAAGTCGAAGTTGGCGGTGTTCTTGCCGGTCACCGTGATGTTGGCCTTGAAGGTGATGGTGGAGGCGGCCTTGCCGTCGGCGCCGATCAGGAAGGCGACGTCGGTGTCGGAGTAGGTGCCGCAGCCGGTCTGGCGCCACTCGCCGTGGGAGGCGGTCGTGGTGTTGTTCGGAGAGGTGAAGTTGACGACGCCGGCCGTGGCGGTGGCGCTGCCGTAGTAGCTGCCGAGGAAGGTCTCGTGGGTGTTGTCGTCGACGACCTTCCAGCTGCCCGGCAGGGTGTAGCAGGTGCTGCCGCCCTCGACGGCGGCGTTCGCGGAGCCCGTGACCGCCGTGGCGGTGGCCAGCGCGGCGACACCGGCGAGGACGCCGACCTTGATACGGGTGCTCTTGCGCATCTGAATCTCTCCCAGGAAATCGTCAATGGGGGTGGATTGCCGGGGCCGGCATTTCGCACGGCGGCTTCGATTTCCATGATGGCCCGCCGAATCGGCAGGAGGTATGGACCAGCTTTCGATTCGTCAGGTCGGCCGGATGCCGCTTTCGCGGCCGAAAAAGACCCCCGGGCCGCACGGAAATGCGTGCGGCCCGGGGGCCCGGGAAACGGAAAAGGAAAGAGGACGGGAAATCAGTCGATCTGCATGATGATGCGGACCGCCGGGTCCACGTCGGGCTGCTTCGGCATGACGCCGGCCTCCAGCACGATCCCGAAGTGCTCCTCGTACGCGGCGCGCAGGGCCGCGTCGTCCGCCAGCTCCACGGTCCGCGTGCCGTTCGCGTCGGTGAGGGTCAGCTCCCGGCCGTTGACGGTGGCGCGGCCGGACTCCTTCTGCATCGAGGCGATCAGGTTGTGCAGGAACACCGAGTCCGGCGCCGTGCGGTACCACCACAGGGTCGGGTAGAAGTCCTCGATCCGCACCGGCCGCTCGTCGAGCCGGTACTGGATGCCGCCGTCCAGCACGACCTGGAGCCCGCCCTCCTCGGGCACGACCACCTCGAACTCGCCGTGCGGGTCCTTCTGCACCCCCTGCGGCCCGATCTCCAGCGGGAAGCGGCTGCCCTTGCCGAAGCCGACGTCGACCAGCCAGTCCTTGCCGTCCGCGTGGACGCGCAGCGCCAGGTGGCACAGCGGGGCGCCGAACTCGCCGCCGAGGAAGACCTGCCCGGCGAGGATCTCCACCGAGTAGCCGAGGGCCTGGAGCAGGTGCCCGAAGGAGGGGTTCAGCTCGTAGCAGCCGCCGCCGCGGCGCCGGCGCACGATCTTGTCGTGGAGGAAGTCGCGCTCCAGGCTCAGCTCGGCGCCCTCCACGTGGTAGTCGATGTTCTCGAAGGGCACCGAGAGCACGTGCCGCTCCTGGAGGTGCCGCAGCCCGTGGATGTCGGCCTGCTCCGGCCGCCGGGCGCCGATGCGCTCCAGGTACGCGTCCACCATCGCATCGCTGAGCATGTCGTTCGCCGTCTCCTCGCTCGTCTCGTCCGTCATGACGTCCACCCGCTCGGCGGGATGTTGTGGTTCACCCGGAACACGTTCTGCGGGTCGTAGGCGTCCTTGACGGCCACGAGCCGGGCGTACGTCTCCTCGTCGTACGCCGACCGCAGGTGCTCGGGGGTGCTCTCCAGGGCGCTGATGAAGCTCAGGAACGGGCCGCCGATGCGCCAGGGCTGCATCGTCTCCATCAGCCGCTCCTGGAACTCCCGCACGTCCTGGACGTGTTCGGGCCACACCGGTGCCCCCGCGAACAGCGTGTACGCGGTCTCGCGGTGCGGCAGCGCGTTGGGGTGCTCCGGCTCCCGGCCCAGGGCGCCGCCCAGGTGGCGCAGCTCGATGCCGGGGCGGACCGCGTCCGCGCCCTCCTTGATCAGCGGCACCAGGGTGTCGATCGCCGCGTCGTCGAGCTCCCGGATGCGGGTGGAGCGCTCGAAGTAGACGGCCGGCACGGTCGGGTCCATGTTGATGTCCGCGACGTTCGTGTACGGCATGTCCGCGACGGTGTCGAGGACGGCCGGCACGATCGCGCGCAGCGGGCGCAGGAGTTCCTCGCCCTCCTCGTTCGAGCCGTTGAACGCGATCCGGATGTGGGCGAGGAAGCGCCCGCGGACCGGCTCGGGCAGCACGTCGATGTCGGGGAAGCGCATCACGGCGATCGAGGACTGCATGGCGTCGGGGACGGTCCGCGTCCAGTCCCGCCACGTCCGCAGGATCTCCTCGATGTGCTCGCCGGGCAGGAACAGGCCGCCGCCGTAGAGCCGGGAGACCGGGAAGAGGCCGATCTCGATCGAGGTGACCACGCCGAAGTTGCCCTTGCCACCGCGCAGCGCCCAGAACAGGTCCGGGTGGTCCTCGGGGGAGACGTGGCGCAGCTCGCCGTCGGCGGTGACGACGTCGGCGTTCTTGACGTGGTCGGCGCAGTAGCCGTACGAGCGGCCCAGCGGGCCGAGGCCGCCGCCGAGGGTGTACGAGACGACGCCGACGCCCGGGGAGGCGCCGTTGAGCGGGGCCAGGCCGAAGGCGGCGGCCTCCTGGATGACCCGGCTCCACTGGACGCCGGGCTCGATGCGGGCGGTGCGGCTGCGCGGGTCGATGCGTACGCCGGTGAGGTTGCGGGTGTTGATCAGGATCGCGCCGTCGGCGAGCCGGGCGACTCCGTGCCCGGTCGCCTGGACCGCGACCGGCAGGCCCGCGCGGGCGGCGAAGCGCACGGTGGCGATGACGTCGGCGGTGCCGTCGGCGAGGACGACGGCCGCGGGCCGGGACTCGGACAGGATCCGGTTGAACCCGAGCGTCTCCTCCTTGTACGCGTCGGTGCCGGGCAGCAGGAGCGGCCCGCGCAGCTCGGCGCCGAGCGCGGACAGGTCGGTGGGGGACACGGACGTTCCTTCCTGTAACGGGTGGCTCACGGGGCTGCCTTGGCGGGGGTGCGCAGGCTCGGGAGGGTGGCGGCGGTCAGCAGGACCACGGCGCCGCCGATCCAGGCGACGGTGGTCAGCTCGATGTTGTCGACGATGAGGCCGCCGACGAGGGCGCCGAGGGCGATGGAGAGGTTGAAGACGGACACCCACAGCGCGGAGGCGGCCTCCATCGCGTCGGGCGCGTACTTCAGCATCCAGGTCTGCAGGCTGACGGAGACGCCGCCGAAGGCCAGGCCCCACAGGACCAGCAGGGCGATGCCGCCGGCCTGGGTCTTGCCGAGCAGCGGGAACAGCAGCATCGCGGCGGCCAGCGCGACGATGATGACGGTCATGGTGCGGCCCAGGTTCTTCGCGACGGCCGCCCCGGCGACGAAGTTGCCGATGATGCCGGCGACGCCGAAGCCGAGCAGCAGCACGCTGATCAGGTCCTCGTCGATGCCGGAGACCTGCTGGAGCATGGGGCTGACGTAGGTGTACGCGGCCAGGTGCCCGGTGACGATCAGGGCGGTGGCGATGATGCCGGCGCGCACGCCGCGGTTGCCGAACTGGCCGACCAGCTCGCGCACGCCGACGGGCCGGGTCGCGGGCAGCGGCGGCAGCAGCACCAGCAGGGCCACCAGGACGACGAAGGCGAGGACGCCGAGCGTGGCGAACGCGGTGCGCCAGCCGGCCAGCCCGCCGATCAGGGTGCCGGTGGGCACGCCGAGGACGTTGGCGGCGGCGACACCGCCGAAGATCAGCGCGGTGGCCCGCGGGATCGCGGCCGGCTGGACCAGGCGGAAGGCGAGGCCGCCCGCGATGGCCCAGAAGCCGCCGATGGTGATGCCGACCAGGATGCGGGAGGCGAGCAGGACGCCGAAGTTGGGTGCGAGCACGGTGATCGCGTTGGCGACGGCCATCACGGTCATCAGCGCGACCAGCAGGAAGCGGCGGTCCATGCGGCCGACGAGCACCGGGATCAGCGGGGCGGACAGCGCCGCGACCAGGCCGGGCACCGTGACCATGAGGCCGGCGGTGCCCTCGGAGACGTCCAGGGCGGAGCCGACGGAGGTGAGCAGTCCGATGGGGAGCTGCTCGGCGGTGACCAGGGTGAAGATGCCGACGGCGACGGATACCACCGCGAGCCAGCTCTTCAGCGAGGTGGGCTCTGCGGCGCTGCTCGCGGCCTGCGGCGGGGCTCCGGTCTCGGCGGGTGTTTCGAGTGTTGTCATGGCAAGAACCTCATTCGTGTCTCACGGGTGCGGGGCGGGCAGCTCAGGGGCGGGGCGCTCACGGGCGGGGTGGCTCACGGGCGGAGGACCCGGCTCACGGGCGGGGGACCCAGCCGGACTCGTCCCAGAACCGCAGCTGCCGCGCCTTCGAGGTCGGCGCGATGGCGGCGATCTCCTCGCCGCCGAGGACCAGCGTGCTGGGGCGCTCCGGGTCGAAGACCGGCCACTCGGGGGCGGCGGGCGCGGCGGGGACCCCGCCGCGGGCGAACGCGGCCACCAGGTCCATGAAGGTCTCGGAGACGGCGCGCTCGGCCGGCCCGTCGTGGAACAGGGGCGTGGACGGCGGGACCGGGTAGGTGGCGGCGATGGCCGCGGTGTCGGCGTACGTGCCGAAGAGGAACGGCGAGGTCGCCTCGTGCGGGGTGCCGTGGTGCGGGGCGCGCACCGGGTGGGCGAACTCCATCACGTACTGCGGGGTGCTTCCCTCGCGGGCGTGCCGCTCCGAGAGCCGCACGATCTGGTAGCGGAACAGGGCGTCGCCCCAGATCTCCGTCCACAGCGACAGCGGGTCCTGCGGCAGCCCGTCGGCCTCGGCGGCCTCCCGGTAGGCGGCCAGGCACGCGTCGACGAGCTCGTCGGTGACCTTCGCCGAGCCCTTGTCCAGTACGCCGCGCACGGCCTCGCGCAGTTCGGCCGCGTCGGTGGGCCGCGGGGTCGGGGTGGGCTGGGGCGGGCAGGGGCCGGTGTAGAAGGAGCCCTCGGTGCGGGTGTGGATCGCCATGATCGGCACGTCGGGGGTGGGCCGTTCCCAGTCGAACGCGGTCATCCGGCGGCCGTCGACGACCGGGCCGCGGAACTCGCGGCCGCTGCCGACCTCGCGCCCGCCGGGCAGGCCGCCGAACAGCTCCTCCCAGGCCTGCATCAGCGCGGCCGCGGGCACCTCGCGCAGCCCCGCCACCGTCGTGCCGAGGCGGTCCGCGATGCCCTCGTACGCCCGGCGGGAGTCGGCGGGGGTCAGCGAGGTGGACGGTTCCCACACGTGGCAGGCGCTGATCGGGACGATCCGCCGGATGATCGGCCGCAGTTCGGGCTGCAGCGCGAGCTGCCAGGTGCTGGCGCCGCCCGCGGAGGTGCCGGCGACGGTGATGTTGCCGGGGTCCCCGCCGAAGGCGGCGGCGTTGGCGTGGACCCAGCGCAGCAGCGCCGCCTGGTCCTGCAGGCCCCAGTCGGCGAAGTCGCCGGTCTCCGGGTCGGCGTACTCCTCGTGCAGGCCGAACCCGAGGGCGCCGAGGCGGTAGTTGAAGGTGACGACGACCAGGTCGCCGCGGTCGGCGAGGCGCGCGCCGTCGTAGACGGGCAGGCTGCCGCCGCCGACCATCCAGCCGCCGCCGTGGATGTAGACGAGGACCGGGCGCAGGGTGTCCGGGGCGGTGCCGGGCGTCCAGACGTTGGCGTACAGGGAGTCCTCGGAGCTGCCGGGGATGATCGGCTGGAGCGACTCGGGGGCGAAGGCCTTGGCCTCGCGGACCCCGTTCCAGGGGGCGGGCGGGCGCGGCGAGGCGAAGCGCAGGTCGCCGACGGGCGGGGCGGCGTACGGGATGCCGCGGAAGACCGACAGGCGGCCGGCGCGCTCACCGGCGATCACACCGGCGGTGGTGCGGGCCAGGACGTCGTCCCCGGGCTCCGGCGAAGGGCTGTGGTCGGCAGAAGGGGCCAGCACGTCGAATTCTCCGTCGTCATCGGCGGGCGGTCAGTCACACCGACTTTTCTGATGCGCAGCGTCGGATGACTCTGGACCCTCCGATGCTGGTAACCGCGCGAGGGGGCGACAAGCCGCGCAGCGGCACTGTGTCAGGTGCCGGATTTTCCGTCAGATCGGCGGTCGGGCGCAGGGTGGCCGTGTATTTTCTTGCCGCGTATGCTGCCGGGTTCGAATGCCTGGACGCCCGCACTGCGGGAATGGCAACGGCACATGACGGCACGGTCAAGGAGAATGCGATGCTGGACGACGCGGAAGTGGCCGAATATCTCGACCGGATCGGCGCGAAGAGGCCTGCCGCCCCCGATCTCGAAGGGCTGCGCCACCTCCAGGAGCGGCACGTGCTCTCCGTTCCCTTCGAGAACATCGACTACCACCTCGGGCGCGAGATCCACCTCGGTGCCCAGGCCTTCGACAAGATCGTGCGGCAGCGTCGCGGCGGCGGCTGCTACGAGGTGAACTCGGCCTTCGGGGTGCTGCTGGCCTCCCTCGGGTACGCGGTCGAGGTGCTGCCCGGCCGGGTCCACCGCCCGGAGGGGCTGGGGCCTGCGATGTGCCACCTGGCGCTGCGCGTGACCCTGGACGGCGAGGCCTGGCTGGTCGACGCCGGCTTCGGCCGCAACAGCCGCCACCCGCTCCGACTCCACGCCGCTGACCTGCAGGAAGACCCCCACGGCGGGTACCTGGTCACTCCGGCGCAGGACGGGGTCGGCGGCTTCGACGTGTCCCTCGACGGCAGGCCGCTCTACCGGATCGACGACCGCCCCTGCCGCCTGGAGGACTTCGGGCCGACCCTGTGGTGGTGGCGCAGCAGCCCCGACTCGCCCTTCCTCCAGGAGCTGTTCTGCTCGCTGCCGCTCGCGGACGGCGGCCGCGTCACGCTGAAGGACAAGCGCCTGGTCAGGATCGAGGGCGGCGCACGCACGATCGAAAAACCGGATACGGAGCAGGCCCTCCTCGCCGCGTACCGCACGCATTTCGGCATGGACCTCGACGAACTCCCGAAAGGCGAGGGAGCGGGCCGCACCATCGGGATCAGGCTGACCTGACGGAGCCGGTTGACGGGCGCAGTTGACGGATCACGGGCAGTTGACGGACTCATCCGAATTACGTGGACCGGCTCCGCAGGCCCGGCGCACGATGCGAAGAGTACGGCGTAACTCCGTACCCGGAAGGAGCATTGTGTCCACCGTTGATCCCTTGCTGGAATTTCCACTCGACACCCAGCCGGACCCCGATGAATTCCTGCGCGCCGCCCTGCGGTGGCATTTCTCCCCGGAAACGGGTTCGCCGTTCTGGCTGGAGCGCGCGGGAAGCCTCGGATTCGACCCGCTGACCGACATCGGCGGATTCGAGGACCTGCGCCGGTTCCCGAACCT
The DNA here is from genome assembly GCF_040645035.1 of Streptomyces sp. NPDC046876. Taxonomy (NCBI): domain Bacteria; kingdom Bacillati; phylum Actinomycetota; class Actinomycetes; order Kitasatosporales; family Streptomycetaceae; genus Streptomyces; species Streptomyces sp. NPDC046876. The sequence continues at coordinate 7,621 of NZ_JBEYXK010000088.1, forward strand.
CGCGAACGAACTGCGCGACGTCCGGGCCGAGGACCTCATACCCCGCGGCTACGGCGACCGGCCCGACGTCGTGGGCGTCTACGAGAGCGGCGGCACCACCGGCGCCCCCAAGCGCATCGTCCTGCTCCAGGAGTGGCTGGAGCGCCTGCTGGCCTGGAGCAGCGCCCAGCTGGACCGCCACGGCGTCCCGCAGGGCGTCAACTGGCTGGTCGTGGCCCCGACCGGGCCCCACATGGTCGGTGACGTGATCAAGCGGCAGACCGCCTTCCGCGGCGGTCTGGCCTTCACCGTCGACCTCGACCCGCGCTGGGTCAAGAAGCTCATCGCCGACGGCAAGGGCGCCGAGGCCGGCGCCTACGCCGAGCACATCGTCGACCAGGTCGCCTTCCTGCTCCAGACCCAGGACATCGGCGTCCTGATGTGCACCCCGCCGATCCTCGAGCGCCTCGCCCGCCGCGACGACCTGGCCAAGCTCATCGACGAGAAGGTCAAGGCGATCAACTGGGTCGGCACCCAGATGGACGCCGACACCCGCTACCTGTACCGCACCGAGGTCTTCCCCAAGGCCCACCTGTACAGCGGCTACGGCTCGACGATGATCCTCGGCAACGCCAGCGAGCGCCCCGGCCTGACCGACGACGACCCGTGCATCTACGACCCGTTCGCCCCGCACATGGTCTTCGACGTGGTCGACCCCGAGACCCGCGAGACCGTCGCGTACGGCGAGCGCGGCCAGGTCGTCATGCACCACGTCAGCAAGGCGCTGTTCATGCCGAACAACCTCGAGCGCGACTACGCGACGCGCGTCCCCGCCCCCGACGGCGTGTGGCAGATCGGCGACTCCGTCGCGGACATCGCCCCGGTCCAGGAGTTCGACAACGAGACGGTCATCGAGGGGGTGTACTAATGGGCGACGGCCTGACGGGCGACGGCCTGATCACGCTGGACGCGCTCGGGCCCGCCGGACCCTTCCGCGCCCGCAAGCGCATGACGGTGGCCGACGTGACGGGCGCGCCCGTCGCCGAACTCAGCCTGGTCCCCAAGCTGTACGTCACCCGCGCGATGGACGCCCTGCGCAAGGCCCGCACCATGCCGGCCGCCGAGCGCACCGAGGCCCTGGCCCGGGCCGGGCGGATCTTCGCCGAGGAGACCATCGACGGCCTGACCTTCGCCGAGTACGAGCGCACCGTCGCCCGCGTCTCGGGCGTGCCGATCGGCGTCGTGCAGGCGGCGACCGCCGCCATCATCGAGGCCACCGAGGTCGCGCCGTTCGCCGCGTACCAGGCCCGCCCGGTCGGTGCCGTGGACGACTGGCGCGACGGCGGCACCCGCGGCGGCAGCGCCGTGTGGACCCGCAAGGGCGACGTCTTCGCGGTGCACGCCGCCGGCAACCACCCCGGCCCGCACTCGCTGTGGGTCGAGGCCCTCGCCATGGGCTACCGGGTCGCCGTACGGCCCTCGCGCCGCGAGCCGTTCACCCCGCACCGCCTGATCTCCGCCCTGCGCGCGGCCGGCTTCGCGGGCGACCAGGTCGTCCTGCTGCCCACCGACTACGAGGCGGCCGACGAGATCCTGCGCAGCGCCGACTACGGGCTGGTCTACGGCGGCGACGAGGTCGTCCGCAAGTACGCGGGCACCCGGGTGCTGCCCCAGGGGCCGGGCCGCTCGAAGATCCTCGTCCCGGCGGGCACCGACTGGCGCGACCACCTCGACACCATCGTCGACTCCATCAGCCACCAGGGCGGCGTGGCCTGCATCAACGCCACCACCGTCCTGGTCGACGGGGACCCGGCGCCGCTGGCCGACGCCATCGCCGAGCGGCTCGCGACCATCCCGAGCCTGCCGCCGCAGGACGAGAAGGCCGTGCTCGCGGTGCAGCCGGTGGAGGGCGCGCGCAAGCTGGAGAAGTTCCTGCTCGCCCGGGCCGCGGGCACCGTTGCCCACCTGGGCGGCGAGGGCATCGTGGAGGAGCTCGGCGACGGCAGCGCCGTCCTGCGCCCCGCGGTGCACCGGCTGGAGCGGCCGGACGCCGAGCAGGCCGGCATCGAACTGCCCTTCCCCTGCGTGTGGGTGGCCCCGTGGTCCCCCGCCGACGGGATCGGGCCGCTGCGCAACTCGCTGGTGCTGACGGCGTTCACGGACGACGAGGAGCTGATCGACGAGCTGCTCCAGGAGCCCACGATCAGCAACGTCTACCTGGGCGACCACCCGACCTACTGGATCCGGCCGGGCGTCCCGCACGACAGCTACCTCGGCGAGTTCCTGATGCGGACCAAGACCGTCATCCGCGACTGAACCGCCGCAGCCGCTGCGGGCCGCGGCCGCCGACGCCCGCCGCGGCCCGCAGCGGCGTACGCACACACCAGGGCCGGCACGCGCGCACCGAAGCACCCGGCGCGCCCACCCGGCACGCCCCCACGCGGCACGTCCCACCCACCGACCTCCCGAGAAGGGCACACCCGTCATGCCTGCCAAGGCCACGCACGACACCGGAATCGGAATCGGAGGAGCCGGTCCCAGACCCGGCAAGCTCCCCAGACTCGACTCCCTGACCGGGCTGCGCTTCCCCGCGGCCCTCCTGGTCTTCCTCTTCCACGCCTCCCTCGGCGTCCCGTGGATCCGGCTCTTCGATTCCGACGCGGCCAACGACGGGTTCGCCAAGTACGTCTCCCAGGCCGGCGCGCTCGGCGTCACCTTCTTCTTCGTCCTCAGCGGCTTCGTCCTGACGTGGTCGGCCCGCGAGAAGGACACCTTCCGCGCCTTCTGGCGCCGCCGCTTCGTGAAGATCTACCCGAATTACGTGATCACCTGGGCGCTCGCCCTGCTCACGTTCGCCGCCGTCATGACCAAGCCCTGGCAGGCCGTGGTCAACCTGCTGATGGTCCAGGTGTGGGTGCCCGACTTCGCGACCAACTTCAGCGTGGACCCGCCCAGCTGGTCCCTCGGCGCCGAAGCGATCTTCTACCTCTCCTTCCCGCTGCTCTACCTGCTCATCAAGAAGATCGATCCCGCCAGGCTGAAGTACTGGATCGCCGGCACCATCACCGCCGTCGTCCTCACGCCGACCCTGACGTACGCGGTCATCCCGGGCGGCGGCATGCAGATGCCCGGCGCCGACGGCACCTCGACCGTGCAGTACTGGTTCGCGTACGTCCTGCCGCCCGTGCGGCTGCTGGACTTCGCCCTCGGCATCCTCGTCGCGCGCGCCGTGATGACCGGCCGCTGGCGCAACATCGGCATGACCTGGTCGGCGCTGCTGCTGGCCGTCAGCTACGCGGTCGCCATGAACGTGGAGCACCTGTACGGGCAGCGCGCGGTCACCCTCGTCCCGATCGTCCTGCTGATCGCGGCCGTCGCCTCGCGCGACGCGGAGAGCAGGCCGACGCCGTTCAACAACCGCTTCATGATCTGGCTCGGCGAGATCTCCTTCGCCTTCTACCTGCTGCACTACATCGTCCTGGCCTACTCCCGGGACCTCCTGGGCGACCGGCTCTTCTCCACCCCGGTCGGCATCGCCCTGATAGCCGCCCAGGCCGTGGTGGCGGTCCTCCTGTCCTGGGCCCTGTACGCCTGGGTCGAGGCCCCCCTGACCCGCCGCTTCTCGACGTCCCGCAAGGCCAAGGCGGCCCGGGCGGCAGCCGCGGCAGAGGCAACCGCAGCGCAGGCCCCGAACCCCGCCAAGGTCGCAGAAAAGGTCTGACGCGGCACGCCACGAGCTGTACGCCACGAGCTGTACGCCACGAGCTGTCGCCACGAGCGACGAGCCCCCGCCCCATGCCCGGGACGGGGGTTGCGTGCTTCCTGCTGGTTGACAGCACCGGCTGTTAGGGTTCCCAAAGGCGTGAAAGGGGCGGGGCGAAGATCATGGCGTCCGATGCTGATCTCCGGGTGCCGGAAGGCGACTTGACGAAGCCCGCCGACGACATGGACACGATGCAGCGCCATCTCGACCGCCAGGTGCGGCGTATGGACGCGCTCGTCGACCGCATCGAGGCCGGGTGGAAGGGCGAGACGGCCAAGGCCTACCGGGACCTGCACCGGGCGGCCGCGAAGGACGCCGTCCGCATCGGGAGATCCTCGTCCTCCTGGAGGAGGCCGTGCGGATGAGCCGCGACGGCTTCACCCAGCAGGAGCTGGACACGCTCCAGGCGTTCCGCAAGGTCCGCAGCGAGGTGACATCGCCCGCGAGGTGGACCGGCTCTCCGAGGGCACCGCGCCGCCCGTGCCGCACAGCGGCCTGCTCGACATCTGGACCATGCGTACTTCGGGGGACTCTCCAAGGGCTCGCCGGGAAGTTGGAGGAGATCCTCAAGGAGCTGGGCGAGGGGCTCGAAACGCTCTACCAGCGCACCGAGAAGGTGGTGCTCGGCTGGGAGGGGCAGGCGCGCGACACGTTCGTCGACGAACTCGACCAGTGGGACCGCCAGATGCAGGACCTCCAGGCCGCCCAGAAGTGGCTCCACGAGGTCGTCACCACCGGGCAGACCAACTACGGCGCGGCCCACCGGGCGGTCCTGTTCATCGCGCTCACTGCGATGCCGCACAAGGGACCCTGGGAAGGTGGAGTACGTGCAGAAGCCCCCCGTGGCGCTGTTCAGCGGCGGCCCGGTGGTCCGCCTCGTCGATCTCGCCCTGTCGGTCCAGGGCTCGGGCGGGAAGCTCTCCCTGGACGACGAGATCAGACGGTACGTCCGGGTGGTCGGAAAGAACTGGACCGCGGACTGGAACTGCCCGGTCCGCGTCGCGGCGGCCCTGCTGGAGCTGGCCGGCGATTTCGTCGCCGGGCCCGACGGGCTCGCGGCCTGTCCGCCGGAATTCAGGGACAAAGCGGCACGGGCCGCGGACGGAATGGACCCCGCGGAATATCTGCGCATGCTCGCCGAACTGGTGCGCATCATCGATCGTGAACCGGCGCCCGAGTACGAAGAGCTCGCCCTGGCCGGCTGGGAATTCCTGCAGACATTCCCCCATCTCTTCGGATTCGACGCCGTCCTCATGGACGAGGGCGCGGCCTTCGGCCCCGGACGGGCCGTCCTCGCCGCCGTCACCAGCGAGCACCCCTACTGCCGCGACCTGGCCGCGGCCTACACCACCGAGGCGCAGCGCGCCCTCGTCCTCTTCCCCGGTGAGCGCTGCCTCGCGGACCGCCTTTCGTGGGCGACCCGCACGGGCCTGCGCGAGATGATCGACACCCTCGACGACCACATGCAGCGAGAGCACTCATGACCCCTGCCGAGAGCGCGGCTCCCGCCCCGAACCGTGCCGCCACCTACCCCGACCGCGAGACGGCGCAGTGGGCCACCCGGCAGGTCGTCACCCGGAACGAGCAGGTGATCCACCGCCGGCTGGCGCAGTCCACCCGGCAGCGCCTCACCATCGAGGCCTCCTGCCCCTCCCGGCCCGAGCCCGTGGGCCGCGTGCTGCTCCAGGCGATGATGCTGGCCGGCCGGGAGCCCGTCGAGGCGCATGCCGCCCGCGTCGTACTGAAGCGGAATCCGGCGAGCCCTACGGCTTCAGCGTCCATGGCACGTTCCCGATCTATCTCTAGAGGCAGCGGAGCGTGGCTCGCCGAACTGGCCGGCCGGCTGCGCTGACCGCCGAGCGCGGCCCGGCCGGTCAGGGGGCCGGGGCTGCGAGGAGCCGGTGGGCCGCGGGTGGGAGGGGGTGGCCCGTGAAGGGGTGGAGGGTGGCGTAGGCCCGGGCGTCGCCCACGAGGATGCCGCCGAGGAGGGTGTGGGCGGGGGAGAGGACCAGCTTGGCGTAGGTGCCCGATGCGTCGTCCAGGCGGGTCAGGGCCATGGAGCCCGGGGTGGTGGCGTGGGCGTCGCCGAAGCTCGCCACCTCGACGCCCAGCAGCTTCAGGCTCGTCGACATGTCCGGCCGGCCGAACGGTTCGGCGGGCCGGCCGGTGAGCTGGCGGGCCACCGACTCCGCCATGCGGTAGCCGGGGGCCGCCAGGCCGTAGGTGCGGCCGGAGACCGCTGCACATTCGCCGATCGCCCAGATGCGGTCGTCCGGGGTGCGGCACAGGGGGTCGGTGAGGAAGCCGCCGCGTTCGCCCGTGGGCAGGCCGGCCGGGGCGGCCAGTTCGTCGCGGGGGCGGACGCCTGCCGAGAAGACGACCACTGCCGCCTCCAGGGTCGTGCCGTCGGCCAGGGCCACCGCAGCGGCCCGGCCGTCCGGGCCCGACTCGATCGCGGCCGTTGCGACGCCGCAGTGGACGCGCAGGCCGTGGTCCTCCACCCGCCGGGCGAGGACGGCGCCGCCCGCCGCGTCCACCTGGACCGGCATCAGCCGCGGCGCGAGCTCCACCACGTGCGGCTCCATGCCGAGCAGGCGCAGCGCGTTCGCGGCCTCCAGGCCGAGCAGCCCGCCGCCGATGACCACGCCCGGGCGGCCCGGTACGGCCGCCCCGCGGATCGCGTCGAGGTCGGTGAGGGAGCGGTACGCGAAGCAGCCGGGCAGGTCGTGGCCCGGCACCGGCGGGATGAACGGCTTCGAGCCGGTGGCGAGGACGAGAGCGTCGTACTCCACCCTGTCCCCCGTCGTGGTGGTCACGGTGCGGGTCTCCCGGTCCGCGGCCGTCACCCGCGTGTTCAGGCGCAGGTCCACCAGGGGGTCGGCGTCCGCGTCCGGGCCGGGCAGGGCCAGGTCGGCGGCGCTGCGGCCGTCGAGGTAGGAGGAGAGCGCGACCCGGTCGTACGCGGGGTGCGGCTCCTCCGCGAGGACCACCACCCGCCAGGAGCCGGCCGGGTCGAGGGAGCGGAGCTCCGATACCAGGCGGTGGCCGGCCATCCCGTGGCCGGCGACGACGAGCGTCTTCATGACTGCGTGCTCCCTTCGGTGCGGGCGGGGGCGCCGCACAGGGCGCGGACGGCGCCCGTGCAGCCGCCGCAGCCGGTGGTGGCGCGGGTGGCCGCGGCGACCGCGGCCACGTCGGCGGCGCCGGCGCGGCAGGCCTCGGTGACGGCGTGCTTGGTGACGTTGTTGCAGCGGCAGACGACGGCGTCGTCGGGCAGCTCGCCGGCGCCCGGCGCGGCCGGTGCGATGCCGAGCAGGAACTCCAGCCGCCCGGCGGGCACCGGGAGGTCGCGCTCGTGGAGCCGGGTCACGGCGGCGATCGCCTTCGGCATCCCCAGCAGGACCGCGTCGGTGATGCGCTGCCGGTGCAGCGTCAGCCGGGCGTAGCGCCCGCCCGCGGGGTCGCAGAAGGTGACCACCTCGCCGCCGGGCGCGTCCTGCGCGGGGCCGGGCGGGGCTCCGGCGCCGCCGAGGCGGACCAGGTCGATGCCGGGGACCCGCAGCCGGGTCACCCGGCGGGTGCCGTGGTGCTCCCCGCCGGCCCCGGTGAGCTGCCGGGCCAGGGATTCCGCCTGCTCCCAGGCGGGTTCGAGGTGCCCGGCCGCGTCTCCGGGGTGCTCGGCGCAGTCGCCGAGGGCGTGGACGTGCGGGTCGGTGGTGCGCAGGGAGCCGTCGACGAGGATGCCGGTGCGGACGGCCAGCCCGGCCCGCCGGGCGAGCCCGGTCTCGGGCACGGCCCCGGTGCACAGCAGGAGGGTGTCGGCGGCGAGCATGGTGCCGTCGTCCAGGGTGAGCTTGCCGGAGCAGTACCCGGCCGCCTCGCGGTCCGCGTGGACCTCGATGCCCAGGCCGGTCAGGCGCCGGGCGAGCAGCTCCCCCGCGCCCGCGTCCAGGTGCCGGCGCAGCGGGTGCGGCCCGCGGTGGACGAGGGCCACCTCGTGGCCGGCCCGGCGCAGGGCGGCGGCCGCCTCCACCCCGAGGAGCCCGCCGCCGAGCACGACGGTGCGGCGCGCGTCGGGCGCGGCCCGGCGCAGGTGTTCGGCGTCGGCGAGGGTGCGCAGGGCCACGACCCCGTCGGCGGGGCCGAGCCCCGCGATCCCGGGGAGGCGGGGCAGGGCCGGGCGGGAGCCGGTGGCGAGGACGAGGGTGTCGTAGCGGTGGACGGAGCCGCCGGCGGTGTGGGCGAGGCGCCGGGCGCGGTCGATGCGGGTGACGGCGGTGCCGGTGTGCAGCCGCACGCCGACCGGGAGTTCGGGCAGGGCGAGGGCGTCGGCCGGCAGGGTGCCGTCCAGGACGGAGGTCAGCAGCGTGCGGTGGTACGGGGCCTGCGGCTCGGCGGCGAGCAGCGTGATCGGGCCCCGGTGGCCGTGGTGGTGCAGCCGCTCCGCGAACCGGTGCGCAGCGGCGCCGCCGCCGACCACCAGCACCTCGCCCGCACTCACCGCCCGGCTCCCTCGAACGCGTCGGCCGCGTCAGCCGTGTCGGCCGCGTCGAGCGGCTCGACCCGTACCGCGCACACCTTGAACTCCGGCATCCGGCTGCGCGGGTCCAGCGCCGCCGAGGTGATCAGGTTGGCCCGCCCGGCCCTCGCGAAGTGGAACGGCAGGAACACCGTGTCCGTGCGCAGCGAGTCGACGAGCCGGACCCGCGCCACCGTGCTGCCGCGGGCCGAGGTCACCCGGGCGGCCGCCCCCTCGGCCAGCCCCAGCCGGCCCGCCGTGTCGGGGTGGATCTCCACGTGCGCCCCGGGTGCGGCCGCGGCCAGCTCGGGGACGCGCCGGGTCTGGGCGCCGGACTGGTACTGGGCCAGCACCCGGCCCGTGGTGGCGTACAGCGGGAACCGTGCGTCCGGGGTCTCGGCGGCGTCGCGGTGTTCGACCTCGGCGAAGCGGGCGAGCCCGTCGGGGTGCGCGAAGGCGTCGAGGAAGAGCCGCGGCGTGCCGGGGTGCGGGGCGGCGCCCTCGGGGGTCGCGGGGCAGGGCCAGTGCAGGGCCTCGCCGGCGTCGAGGCGCTCGTAGCTGATGCCGGAGTAGTCGGCGCGCCCGCCGCGCGAGGCACGGCGCAGCTCCTCGAAGACCTCGCGGGGCGCGGCGGGGAAGCGGCCGGGGTCCTGGCCGAGGCGGACCGCGAGCCCGCGGAGCACCTCGAGGTCGCTGCGGGCCGCGCCGGGCGGGGCCAGCAGCCGGCGGCGGCGCAGCACCCGGCCCTCCAGGTTGGTCATGGTGCCCTCCTCCTCCGCCCACTGGGTGACGGGCAGGACGACGTCGGCCAGTTCGGCCGTCTCCGAGGGCACGAAGTCGGCGACGACCAGCAGGTCGAGCGAGGCCAGCCGCGCTGCGATCCGGTCGGCGCGCGGGGCGGAGACCACCGGGTTGGAGCCGAAGACGAGCAGGGCGCGCGGCCCGCCGTCCGTGCCGAGGGCGTCGAGGAGCTCGTACGCGCTGCGGCCGGGGCCGGGCAGGGAGTCGGGCTCCACGCCCCATACGGCGGCGACGTGTTCCCGCGCGGCGGGGTCGGTGAGCATCCGGTAGCCGGGCAGCTGGTCGGCCTTCTGGCCGTGCTCGCGGCCGCCCTGGCCGTTGCCCTGGCCGGTGAGGCAGCCGTAGCCGCTGCCCTCGCGGCCGGGCAGGCCGAGGGCGAGGGCGAGGTTGATGAACGCGGCGACGGTGTCGGTGCCCTTGCTGTGCTGTTCGGCGCCGCGCCCGGTCAGGACGTACGCGCGCCGGGCGCCGGCCAGCAGCGCCACGGCCTCGCGCATGTCGGCGACGGGGACGCCGGTGACCCGTTCGACGCGCTCGGGCCACCAGGCGGCGGCGCGCCGCCAGGCGGCGTCGAAGCCGGTGGTGCGCTGCTCCACGTACTCCCGGTCGGTGTGGCCCTCGGTGACGGCGAGGTGCAGCAGGCCGAGGGCGAGCGCGAGGTCGGTACCGGGGGTCGGCTGCAGGTGCAGGGCGGCGGTCTCGGCAGTGGGGGTGCGGCGCGGGTCGATGACGATCAGGGAGGGGGAGGCGAGGTGGCGCATCAGCGGCGGCATCGTCTCGGCCGGGTTGGCTCCGGCGAGCAGGACGACGTCGGCGTCCGCGAGGTCGGTGACGGGGAACGGCAGGCCGCGGTCGAGGCCGAAGGCGGCGGAGCCGGCGGCGGCCGCCGAGGACATGCAGAAGCGGCCGTTGTAGTCGATCTGGCCGGTGCCGAGGGCGATCCGGGCGAACTTGCCGAGCTGGTAGGCCTTTTCGTTGGTGAGGCCGCCGCCGCCGAACACGCCGACCGCATCCGGGCCGTGCTCGGCGCGGATCCGCGCCAGCCGGTCGGCGATCAGGTCGAGGGCCGCGTCCCAAGTGGCCGGGGCGAGCCGGCCGTCGGCGCCGCGGACCAGGGGCTGGGTGAGGCGGCCGGGGGTGTCGAGGAGGGCGGGGGCCGTCCAGCCCTTCTGGCACAGGCCGCCCTGGTTCACCGGGAACTGCGTGGGCGCGACGGTGGTACGGCCTTCGGCGCGGGTGAGGCGGGTGCCGCACTGGAGGGCGCAGTAGGGGCAGTGGGTGGTGGCCTCGGCGACTGCTGAGGCTGTGGCGGGTGCGGTGATGGTGGCCACTGCGGTGAGGGCGGCGGGTGCCGTGAGGGTGGCGGCTGCGGTGAGGGTCTCAGACACGGGAGGAGGCCTCCGCCCGGGCCGCAGTGGCAGGCCCGCCGGCCGAGCCGGCAGCCGGCTCGGCGGCCTCTGCGGCCGGTGTGCGCCGCAGGTAGACCGCCCAGGTGACCAGGAGGCACACCAGGTAGAAGCCGAGGAAGGCGAGGAAGGCGGGCTCGCCGGACTTCACCGGGCCGCTGTAGGCGCTGCGGAAGACCAGGTTGATGCCGACCCCGCCGAGGGCGCCGACCGCGCCGGCGATGCCGATGACCGCGCCGGAGAGCCGACGGGCCCGGGCGAAGGCCTCCTCGGCGTCGCGGCCGGAGGTGACCGCGTCCTGGGCCTGCCGGGCGAAGACCGCCGGGATCATCTTGTACGTCGAGCCGTTGCCGATGCCGGTCAGGACGAACAGCGCGGTGAAGCCGCCGATGAAGAGCCCGTACGAGCTCTGCGCCGAGGCCAGGAGCAGCACACCGGTGCCGCCGGCCATCGCGCAGAAGGCGGCGAGGGTGACGCGGGCGCCGCCCCACCGGTCGGAGAGCAGGCCGCCCACGGGCCGGGACAGCGAGCCGAGCAGCGGGCCGAGGAAGGTGAACGAGGCGGACTGGAGCGGGGTGGCGCCGAACTGGCTCTGCAGGACCAGCCCGAAGGCGAAGCCGTAGCCGATGAACGAGCCGAACGTGCCGACGTAGAGGAGGGAGATGACCCAGGTGTGCGGATTGCGGGCGGCCTCGCGCTGCGCGCCGGGTGCGCTGCGCACGGCGGCGAAGTTGTCCATCTTCCAGGCGGCGAGGAGCGAGGCGAGCACGATCAGCGGGAGGTAGGCGCCGATGACGTACGCGGGATGGGTGCTTCCGGCGGTGGCGATGACGAGCAGGCCGACCAGCTGGATCGCGGCGACGCCGAGGTTGCCGCCGCCCGCGTTGAGGCCGAGGGCCCAGCCCTGCAGGCGCTGCGGGTACAGGACGGTGATGTTGGTCATCGAGGAGGCGAAGTTGCCGCCGCCGACTCCGCCGAGCGCGCCGATCAGGAGGAAGACCCACAGCTCGGTGCCCGGTTGCCGGACGAACCAGAAGGCGGCGAGGGCGGGGACGAGCAGGACGGACGAGGCGAACACGGTCCAGTTGCGGCCGCCGAAGCGGGTCACCGCGTAGCTGTAGGGCAGGCGCAGGGCCGCGCCGACGAGCGTGGGGACGACGACGAGGAGGAACTTCTCGGCGGGGGTGAAGCCGAGGCCGATCGCCGGCGACATGAAGAGCACCAGGACGGACCACATGCTCCACACCGAGAAGCCGATGTGTTCGGAGAGGACCGAGAGGATCAGGTTGCGGCGGGCGATCCGCCTGCCGGTCAGCTGCCAGAACTCCTCGTTCTCGGGGTCCCAGTCCTCGATCCAGCGTCCGGTTGCGGGACGTGCGGGCGGCGTCATGGCTCCTCGGCTTTCTGTTCGACGGGTCAACTGGCTTAAACCATACAGTTCAGTTCAGTTGAACTCAAGCGTTCAGTTACGCAGAGCCAGCGCCCCGTCCACCAGCGGTCCCGCGCCCCCGGTGTACGTGCCGGGATCGCACAGCCTCGCGAGCTCCTCCGCACTCCAGAGACCCTTCAATCCCGGGTGTCCGGCGAGGAGTTGGGACAGTGGCCTGCCGCTCGCCTCGGCCGCCGCGGAGACCTCCGTCAGCAGCTGCTTCGCCTGCGCCTTGCCCAACGTAGGAGCCAGCACGGCCGCGATTCGTTCCGAAACGACCTGGCTGCCGGTCAGCAGCAGGTTCGCCCGCATCCGTTCGGGCCGGGGGGTGAGCCCCTCGGCGAGCTCCACCGCGGTGTGGGCCGCGCCGCCGACCAGCCGCAGGGCCTCGCGCAGCAGCTGCCACTCGGCGTGCCAGGCTCCGGCCGAGCGCTCGTCCTCCGAGACCAGGCACTGCACCAGCCCGGTGGCCAGGACCGGCACCTGGAGCGCGGCGCTGCGCAGCAGCGTGCTCAGGACCGGATTGCGCTTGTGCGGCATGGCCGAGGAACTGCCGCGGCCGGCCGCGGCGGGCTCGGTGACCTCGCCGACCTCGGTGCGGGACAGGTTCTGCACGTCGACGGCGATCTTCCCGAGGGCACCGGCCGTGAAGGCCAGGGCGGCGGCCAGGTCGGCGATCGGGGTGCGCAGCGCGTGCCAGGGCAGGGCGGGGCGGGCGAGCCCGGTCTCGGCGGCGAAGGCCCCGACCAGCTTTTCGAGGTACGCCCCGTCAGCGCCGTCAGCGCCGTCGGTGCCGTCCGCGCCGTCGATCCGGGCGTACTCCAGGTACCCGGCCAGGGTCCCGGCCGCCCCGCCGAGGGACACCGGCAGCCCGCCGTCCGCGACGCGGGCCAGCCGCTCGTCCGCGTCGAGGACCAGCTGCCGCCAGCCCGCCGCCTTCAGGCCGAAGGTGGTGGGGACGGCCTGGAGGGCGAGGGTCCGGCCGGCCATCGCCGTGTCCCGGTGCTCCCCGGCCAGGCGGGCCAGGGCCGCGGCGGTGCGCCCCAGGTCGGCGCGGATCAGGCGCAGCGTGCGGGCGGCGACCAGCATGGCGCCGGTGTCGAGGATGTCCTGGCTGGTGGAGCCCCGGTGCACGTACTCGGCGGCCTGCGCGTCCTCGGCCGCGACCACCCGGGTCAGCGCCTGGACCAGTCCGACCACCGGGTTCGCGGTCTCCCGGGCGGCCAGGGCCAGTTGCCGCAGGTCCAGGTTCCCGGCGCGGGCCAGCCGGGTGATGGTCGCGGCGGCGGCCCCGGGGAGGGTGCCGAGCCCGGCCTGCGCGCGGGCCAGGGCGGCCTCGGCGTCGAGCATCGCCTGCAGCCAGGCCAGGTCCGAGACGGCCTCCTCGGCGGGGGTGCCGGCCCGTACCGGCGAGAGCAGTCCCGCATCGGCGAGCGGCCCGTACGCCCCGGGCGCCTCCTGCGCCTCGTGTGCCTCGTGTGCCTCGTGGGCTCCCTGAGCCCCGTATCCGGCGGTGTCGGCGGCGCTCATACCAGCACGCCCGTCAGGTCGGTCTCGGCCGGCATCGGCGCCACACCGGCGGGGACGATCGAGGCGGGCCCAAGGGCCAGTACCGAGCGGGCGATGGCGTCGGAGTCGCCGAGGGTGACCGAGTCGACGCCCGGGCGGATGCCGGCCGCGGTGACCCAGTGCACGGACTCGGTGGGGATCCCGTACGCGAACCGGCGCGGGTGGGCCCGGCCGCGCGCGTCGAGCAGCCGGTACGGGCGCTCGGTGACCGCCAGGCCGCCGGACTCGTACGAGGTGCCGTCGGGGCCGGAGATCCGGTACGTGGTGCACTGCTCGGTGTCGAGGAGGTGGCGCAGCAGCGGGTCGTCGGTGCGCCGCAGGTCGGGCTCGGGCAGCCGGGCCTCGATCAGCACGGTGGAGCGGATCGCGGGGCCGGGCACCGTACGGGACTGGGCGATGAAGGTGGCCCGGTCGCCGGCGGCGGTGTCGACGCGGATCTCGGTCCCGGGACCGGTCAGGACGAGCACCCCGGCCTCGATCAGGGCGATCATCTCCTCGATGCGGGAGGCCGGCGGGCCGATGGAGAGGAAGGCGTTGAGCGGCGTGTACCAGCCCTCGAGGTCGTCGCGGTGCGAGTCGCCGCGCAGGCCGCCGTGGTCGACGGCGAGGCGGATCTCGTTGCGCAGGTCGCGCATGACGTCCAGGGCCGCCTTGAGCGGGCCGCTGAGGTTGCCGGCCCTGGCCTCCTTGACGTCCTTCTCCAGGTACGCGACCAGCCAGGCCCGGAAGTCCTCGCGGTCGGCGAAGACGCGGTCGCCGTACGGGCGGGAGAGCGCCTGCCAGTCCCAGCGCAGCTCCTCGTCGATGCCGTAGGCGTCCAGCAGGGCGAGCCGGTCGGCCTCGTGCTCCTGGGAGAGGTAGCGGGTGGTGAACTCCTCGCGCTCGTCGCCGCGGCCGAGGGTCTGCAGGAGGGTGCCGTAGTAGACGCTCTCGGTCTCGCGGGAGATCAGCGGCCACAGGTCCTCGTTGAAGCTGATGCCCTCGCCGCCCTCGGAGCGCTCGCGCATCTCGGCGATGGCCTCGGGGGTGAGCAGGCGCGGCAGGTAGCGGCCGTAGGCGCCCTTCTCGTTCTCGCCGCGGGCGTGGTACGGGATGCCGCGGCGCGAGCTGGCGTACAGCTTCGGCTCGTTGCCGGAGGGCCGGTAGACGAGACGGCCGTCCTCGCCGCGGTCGAAGGTGCCGCCGCGGCCGGCGGTGAAGAGCGCCATGTGGTCGAAGAAGTTCAGGCCGAGGCCGCGCAGGAGCACGTTCTCGCCGGGCTTGACGGTGTTGAGGTCGAGGTCGGCGGGGTTGGCGGGGGTGACGTAGGTGAGGTGGTGGATCCGGGCGATGCTCGCGGTCTTCGCCTCGCGGGGCGTCAGCCGGGCCGGGACGTGGCCCTGGGCCATGACGATCGCGTCCAGGTCGTTCAGGCGGGTGCCGTTCTCCAGGCGGATGCCCTGCCGGCCGCCCGGGGTGCCCTGGGTGTCGGCCATGGCCACGGCGCGGGAGCGGTGGACCTCGATGGTGACGTGGGCGGGGGCGTTTGCGACGACGTGCTCGAAGGTGGCGCGCAGGTAGCTGCCGTAGAAGGCGCGGGTCGGGTAGGTGTTCGGGCCGAGACGGCGGGCCTCGGCGGCGGTGGCCTCGTCCGCGGCACCCAGCGCGGCGACCTCCTGGGCCCACTCGTACAGGCTCGGGCCGGGCTCGATGGGGCCCTCGGTGCGGACGCTGTCGTCGGTGAAGACGGTGATCTGGGAGGCGACCGTGTTCATCAGCAGGTGCTGGGACTGGTCGGAGCGCCAGACCTGGCCGGCGCCCGGCGCCGAGGGGTCGACCACGTGGACGGTGACCGAGGGGTGTGAGGGGTTGTGGCGCTCGTTGGCGCACAGCCGCTCCAGGACGGAGAGGCCGCGGGGACCGGCCCCGATGATGGCGACCTGGAGGTTTAAGGCGGTGGTGGCGGGGGTGGCGGTGGCGGGGGTGGCGGTGGCGGTGTTCATCACTTTTCTCCGTTCGGCGCGGTGGCGGTGTCAGCGGTGGCGGTGTCAGCGGGCGGTGGCGGTGCGGTCGGCGTCCGTGGTGCGGTGGCCGTGCATCCAGGCGACGTAGTCGTGGAGCTCGTCGCGGGTGAAGCCCTTCAGTACGGCGTTGCGGTCCGTGGCCGCGGCGCCGGAGGTGTGCCAGAGCTTGATGGACTCACGGGCCAGGAGCTGGATCCGGCCGGTCCGCTCGCGCCGCTCGGCATTGAACTTCTCGAAGCGCTGCGGCAGTTCGTCCGTACCGCAGTCGAGGAGGTCGCCGAGGACGACCGCGTCCTCCAGGCCCTGGCAGGCGCCCTGGGCGACGTAGTGGAGCATCGGGTGGGCGGCGTCGCCGAGCAGGGCGACCCGGCCGTCGGTCCAGGTGTCGACCGGGTCGCGGTCGACCAGGACCCAGGACTTCCAGCCCTCGCCGAGCGCGAGGAGCCGCTGCGCGTCCTCTCCGAGCGAGGCGAACTCGCGGCGGATGTCGCCCTGGGTGGCGGGGACGCCGGCGATCGCCTCGGTGGCCTTGTTGTCGCTGGAGGCGGCCAGGTTGAGGTACTTGCCGCCGGCGATCGGGTAGTGCACGAAGTGGCAGCCGGGCCCGGTCCACCAGGTGACCGAGGTCAGGTGGCGCAGCTCCTCGGGGACCTGCTCCATCGGGATCAGGGCCCGGTAAACGGTGATCCCGGAGTTGCGGGGCGCGCCGTCGCCGACGAGCCGGGCCCGGATGGCGGAGTGGATGCCGTCGGCGCCGATGAGGGCGTCGCCGGTGATCCGCTCGCCGTCCTCCAGGAGGACCGTGGCGCTCGCGGCGTCCTGCTCGTACCCGACGGCGGTGGCGGCGCTGCGCAGTTCGATGGTGTCGACGGCCCGGCAGGCCTCCAGCAGCTTGGTGTGGAGCTCGGCGCGGTGGACGACGGCGTACGGGTTGCCGAAGCGCTCGCGGTAGTGCTCGGTCAGGTCGACGCTGGTGACGTGCTCGCCGGTGACCCCGTCCATGAAGCGCAGCTCGTCCATCTGCACGGCGGTGGAGCGGACGGCCTCGCCGAGGCCGAGGCGGTCGAGGGCGTGCAGGCCGTTGGGGGCGAGCTGGATGCCTGCGCCGATCTCGGCGAACTCGGGGGCGCGCTCCAGGACGAGGACCTCGTGGCCCTGCCGGGCGGTGGCCAGGGCGGTGGCGAGGCCGCCGATCCCGCCGCCGACGATGATGAGCTTCGACATCAGACCTTCTCCTCGGTGAGCTGCGAGCCGGCGTCGGCGCTTGCGCCGGAGGCGATCAGACGGGCGAGTTCGAGACGCTTGATCTTGGTGGTGGCCGTCTGCGGCAGGTCGGACTGGCGCCACTGGACGGGGTCGGCCATCGGGGGGAGCCCGGTGGTGGCGGCCTTCCAGGCGGCGGGGTCGAGGGGCTTGTCGTCCTTGGTGCAGACGACGGGGACGGCGCGGCCGGTCTCGTCGGGGATGATGATGACCTCGGCGAGCTCGTCGAGCCGGGTGAAGAGGGTGTCCTCGGCGGCGAGGGTGGAGCCGAAGCCCTCGATGAGGTCGACCTCGCGGTCGAGCAGGTGCACGCAGCCCCACTTGGTGCGGTAGCCGACGTCGCCCATGCGCCACCAGCCGTCGTTGACCTGCTTGTCGTAACGTTCCTGCTCGCCGAGGTAGGTGACGATCCGCCCGTCGCTCCTGACCTCGATGAACCCGGGGTTGGTCTCGGAGACCGGCAGGCCGTTGCGGCTGACGACGCGGACGTCGGTCATGCCGGGGAAGGGCATGCCCACGCAGCGGCCGTCGGCGTCGAGGCCGCGGCGCTTGGAGAAGGAGCGGGCCACGGCGGGGCCGATCTCGCTCTGCCCGTACAGCTGGCCGAAGATCGGGGCGGTGCGCTCGGTGGCGGCCAGCAGCCGCTGCACGGTGCGCGGGTGGATGGCGTCGAAGGTGCTGCTGAACAGCTTGACGTTGGCGAGCGGCTTGCGGGGGTCGTCCGCGAGCTCCTCCCACTCCATGAAGGAGTTGGGGTGGGCCTCCAGGATGCCGGGGCGCAGCTGGGCGAAGAGGTCGGCGGCCTT
Organism: Streptomyces sp. NPDC046876; assembly: GCF_040645035.1. Taxonomy (NCBI): domain Bacteria; kingdom Bacillati; phylum Actinomycetota; class Actinomycetes; order Kitasatosporales; family Streptomycetaceae; genus Streptomyces; species Streptomyces sp. NPDC046876. Next base: position 25,159 of record NZ_JBEYXK010000088.1, read on the forward strand.
CTTGGGGTCGGAGTCGGCGAGGACGGCGATCGGGTAGCCGCGGAAGAGGGAGATGGCGAGGGCGGTGATCAGGCGGGAGTGCACGAAGGAGACGTGCATCGCGATGGTCTCGCGGCCCGGGAGCAGGGGCCTGGTGATCGCGGCCTGCGGGCGGTAGCGGGCCTGGAGCGTGGCGCCGGTGTGGACGGCGAGCTTGGGGGTGCCGGTGGTGCCGGAGGTGTGCGTGATCAGGGTGGGGTGCTCGGGCGGCATGGTCACGGCCGGGACGCGGGGGGAGCCGGCGAGCGAGGCGAGCTCGGTGGCGTTGCGGTAGCTGCCGGAGGTCAGCAGGACCTGCTCGGCCTCCTCGAAGACGGAGGCGGGCAGTTCGGTCTCGAGCTTGTCCTGGTCGGTGAGCAGGTAGGGCTGGTCGGTGCGGCGCACCAGCTCGGCGACGGTCTCGCCGTCGAGCTTCGGCGACAGCAGGACCGGTACGGCGCCGATGCGGACCACCGCGCAGGCCAGCAGGGTGATGTCGAAACCGTCGGACTTGTAGACCACCACGCGGCGGCTGGGGCGGACGTTCGCGGCCCAGAGCCGGGCGGCCATGTCGTCGATCAGGTCCGCGACCTCGGCCACGGTGGCCCGGCGGCCGAGGCCCGGGGCTATGTCCAGGTCGTGGTCGAGGATCACGACGTTCGCCGGGTGCTTCTTCGCGGCCCGCTCGAAGAGCGTTCCGAGGCGTATGCCCTTGTTGCCGATGCGCTGAAGAATCATCGCCTTGCCTTTCTCACGTCACGGGGGTGGTGGGGCCGGTCGTCCGGCGCCGGTGGGCGTGGTGGTGCGGGTTCTTCGATCGGGCGCTGTGACCCGGGACGGCGGCGTCCTACCGGCCGGCGAGGTCCTTCTCGATGACGGCCTTGATCCGGCCGAGGGTCTCGGCGAGGTCGCCGGCGACCTTGTCGCCCCACTCGGCGAAGAACTGCTGCTTCTGCGCGTCGTCCATCTCGGCGGTGATGCCGCGGATGCCCTCGGTGGGGGTGCCCATGCGGAAGTGGTGGACCAGGAGGCTGCCGTCGCCGTCGGCCTCGATGGTGAAGCCCCAGACGCTGTCCTGCTTCTCGCCCGAGCTGTTGTGCATGGCCCACTGGAAGGTCTCGCCGGGGACCGCCGCGACGACCTCCGCGTACGTCGTCCAGCGGCCGCGGACCACCGGCGCCCAGGCGACCACGTTCGCGCTGCGCTCGTTCTCGCCGCGGAACACCGAGCCGACCGCGCCGGGGGCGCCGGTGGTCCACTCCCCGCCGAGGCACTCCGGGCTCCACTCGCCGCTGCGGGCGAGGTCGCTGACGACGGCGTAGACCTCGGCCGGGGCGGCGTCGACGTGGATCTGGGCCCGGGACCGGAAGAGGGGGGTCTGGGTGCCGCTCATGGGATGTTCCTCCTGCGCTGCTGCTGGTGGCGAATGGACATGTCTTCCGGTGCCTGGTTCCTGCCTGGTTCTTGTCGGCCCGGCTAGATGAACCATACAGTTCAGTTCAATTGAACGCAACGGTACAGTTCAGTTGGGTTCTAGACTGGGGCCCGCAGCCGAGGAAGTAGGGATCGATCGCCATGACCGCACGGACCAGCCCCGCAGAAACCCAGCCCGTCCCCACCGGCGCGCGCGCCGCCCGCAAGCGGCAGGCCATCCTCGCCGCGGCCCGGACGGTCTTCCTGCGCGAGGGGTTCGGCGCCGGCGTCGACCAGCTCGCCGCCGAGGCCGGCGTCTCCAAGGTCACCGTCTACAACCACTTCGGCAGCAAGGAGAACCTGTTCAACGCCGTCATCGGGCAGACCCTCGACGAGGCCCTGGAGGTCGCCCAGTCGGTCATCCAGGCCAAGCTCGCCGAGTCCGACGACGTCCGCACCGACCTCCTCGAGGCCTGCCGCACCTGGGTCGCCGGCCTGACCACCCCCGACGTCCTCGCGCTGCGCAACGTCATCGCCGGCGAACGCCACCGCATGCCCGAACTCGGCCACACCTGGCAGGAGGAGGGCCCGGGCCGCCAGCACGCCGCCCTGGCCGCAGCCCTCGGCCGCCTGGACGAGCGCGGCCTCCTGCGCATCCCGGACATGGAGCTGGCCGTACTGCAGCTCTCGGGCCTGGTCCTGTCCCCGCACCTGGTCTACGGCGTCTACGGCACCACCCTGGACGAGGACCTCCGCGAACGCCTCCTCCAGGGCGGCGTGGACATGTTCCTGAACCAGTACGGCGTCAACCCGTAGATCGCGGCCCGCCGTCAACTCGGCGCGTGGCGAGTGCACTTGTGCGGGACGGGATGTTGCTCCCGGGGCGGTGGGCGGGGTTAATGGTCGCCTGGGTTTGACACCGCGTCACCCGAGAGTCAGGAGACCGTACATGGAGCATGCGCAGCCGGCCGGTGGGGCGTCGCAGGCGGAGGGAGGTGGGGCGGCGGGGGCGCCGGGTGCGGCGCCGCCGACCGTCGGGCAGGCGGGCGGGGGGTTACCCGTGGGGCCCGGTGCCCCGCCTCCGCCGCCCGCGGCTCCGCCTTCCGCGGCGCCGTCCAATCCGCCTTCCGCGGCGCCTTCCGTGCCGCTTTCCGCACCGCCGCGGACCTTCGGGATCGAACTGCGGATCAGCCGGCGCATCCTGTGGGTGGGCGGCGCCGCCTATCCGCTGGAGAACATCGCCCGCGTCTACACCTTCACCCTGCATCCGCGGCGCAAGGACGCCACCGTCCGTTTCCTGAAGAACCTCGGCCTCATCCTGTCCGTGGCCTTCGCCCTGACGATCCTCGCCGGTCTGACCTCGCTCGCCAGCCGTGAGATGGCGTCGAGCCTCCTGAACTTCGTCTGGCTGGGTGCCGCGGCCGCGCTGGTGTGGTCCCTCGTGGAGTGGATCGGCGTCCTCTCGTCGCCCTCGCACTACGTGCTGGCGGTCGAGACCTCGGGCCCGTCCATCGCGGTGGTCACCAGCAAGGACCACGGCGTCCTGCACCGGCTCGTCGGGCAGATCACCCACGCGATCGACAACCCTGCGGTCGAGCTCCAGGGGGTGCGCGTGGACACCATCAACATCAGCCCGAGGAACTACTACTTCGGCGACAACGTGAACATGTACGGCGGTTCCAACAACGTGGGGATGGGCACCCGGTGAGCGGCGACAACTTCTACTTCGGCGACAACGTCAACATGACCGGCGGCACCGGCAACACGGGCATGGTCAAGAACGTGGGCGCCCCCGCGGCCGCCCCTGCTGCGGCTCCGGAGCTGCTCGCGGCGATCGAGGGGCTCCGCAGCCGGATCGAGGAGCTGCGCGGACAGCTGCCGCCGGCGAGCGCGCAGCTGCTGGACGCCGCCCTGCCCGCCGCCACCGGTGATGCGGAGGTTCCGGCCGAGTCGCGCCAGAGCGCGCTCATGTCGATCGCCGGCATCGCCGCCGTGGTGGGGCCGCTCGGCCAGTCCGTCGTGGAGGCCGTGGCCCGGGTCATCGAGCTGCTCGGCAGCTAGTGCGGTCACGGCACTAGGCCGTCTCTTTCGGATCTTGCCGGTTAAGCCCGCGTCGTCCGGTGCCGTGCATCGCAAGGCGGAGAGGCTCCCGATTACTGGACGTCCTCGGGTGCC
>NZ_JBEYXK010000089.1:0-28741 GCF_040645035.1 Streptomyces sp. NPDC046876
GCCCCCCCCACCGCCCGACCCACATCCCCGTCCAACTCGGGCCGCCCGCCCCCCGCGCCCCGGCCCGCACACTCCCCCCGGCGGGCGGACCCTTCGGTCCGCCGCCGGCCCTTCTTCACGTCCACTGATCGTCGCGCACGCCTTGCTCCCCTGTCGCCGTCCGTCGCCCGGTCACTTCTGCGGTCACTCCCACCGCTCGTCGTCGTGCCGGGACTTCGTTGCATCCGAAACCATCGTGTGCCCGGCCGTCGCGCTCACGCCGCCGTCGCGCGCCGGGGCCGCCTCCGAGACGCCCACCCCTGCCGTACCGAGGAATCCGGCGACAACCAGAACCCCGGTCACGATCTTTCGAACTGCCGTCGTGCCCATCGAAACCCCCGTGTCAGTGCTGCGCTCTTGGGCACTACCTTGCGACCCCGGGGAATCGAATCCAAGGCAAACCCGATGACGTAAAGTGGCCTGACAACAAGTTCGCCACACCGGGGGAGTAACGCACGATGCCTGAAAGCGCCCTCTCTGTTCCTGGTTTCGCCGAATTGGACGACAGCAGCGCCCTGGCCTACCGCAAAGCCGTCCTGCTCGGCCGCTTTGTCCCGGAGGAGATCGCGGCGTCCTTGGGAACCAGCATCGAGGAGGCCAGGGCCGTTGAGCAGGTCCTCTTTGCGCTGAGCCTGCTGCGCCCCATGCCCGGCGAGCCCGACCTGCTCGTGCCCGTCAGCCCGGACGCCGCGGCCACCGACCTGGTGGGGGCCACCGAGAGCCACATCCGCGAGCTGCAGCAGGCGGTGTCCGACGTACGAACCCGGATGCGGTCCCTGCTGCCCGCCTACTTCGAGAGCCGTCAGCAGCGCAACCAGGCCGAGGCGTTCGACGTCATCAGCGACGTCGAGGTGTTGCAGGCGATGCTCGACGAGTGGGGCGAGCGCTGCCGCAGCGAGGTGCTCACCGCCCAGCCCGGCGGCCCCCGCACGCCCTCCGCCATGGCCAAGGCCCGGCCGCACACCATGCAGCGCCTGGAGCGCGGTGTACGCGTCCGGCACCTGTACCAGCACACCGTCCGCCGGGACCTGGCCACCACCGCCTACGTGAAGGCCGTCACCGAGGCGGGCGCAGAGGTGCGGACCACCGACGAGCTCATCGACCGGATCGTGATCTACGACCGGGAGGTGGCCTTCCTGCCCGAGCAGCACGTGGTCGGGCGCAAGCCCGGCGCGGTCGTGGTGCGGGAGCCCACGCTCGTGGCGTTCGTGTGCAAGGTCTACGACCACCTGTGGTCGGGGGCCACGCAGTTCACCGCGGACGCGGAGGACACCCCGGAGGTCACCGACGACCTCAAGCGGTCCATCGTCCGGCTGATGGCCCAGGGCTACAAGGACGAGCTGGTCGCCCGGCGCCTGGGCATGTCGGTGCGCACCTGCCGGCGCTACATATCGCAGATCATGCTGGACGTGGAGGCCACCAGCCGCTTCCAGGCCGGCGTCAACGTCGCCCAGACGGGGCTCCTGGACCACCACGGCTGACCACGGCTGACGCAAACGCGCGTGGCCGGTGGGGCAATAGGTGACAGTCAGCAAGCTGCCAACGGCACGGGCTGGTTCCGGCCCGGACCGGCGCGGCACGCTGTCCTGACGGGAGGCGAAGGACGCACTCCCTCCTGAGGGAGGCGGCGATGGAGAGCACCGCGGTGGCCCCCTGGCCGCTGACGACCACCGCCGCACGCCACCTGGTGCACCGGCCGGGCCGGTCCGCCGGACCGGGGGCCGGCGAGGAGGAGTTCGTCCTCACCGGACCGCTCCCCGGCCCGCACCCGCTGGGCGGCACCGCCGCACCGGGGGCCTTCCACGACCTGCAGGCGGCCGCCGAGATGCTCCGCGAGGTGGGCGAGGTCATCGGGCAGGAGCACTTCCGGGTGCCCGCCGACCGCACCGGCATCTTCTACCGGTTCGCCCTCGACGCGGGCGACCTGGAGGCCTGGCGCAGGGGTCCCGGCGAGGCGGAGCTCACCTCCCACGTGCGGGTGTCCGCCGAGAAGGTCCTGGACGGGGTGCCGCGCGCCCTGGAGTTCACGGTCCGCCACGAGATCGACGGGGCCGACGCCGGACACGGCTCGGCCCATCTGCTGTTCCTGCCGCCGCTGCTGCACCGCAACCACCGCGAGAGCAGCCGGACGGCGACCCTGAAGGCAGCGGCCGCCGCCGGCTCCGGCAGCGCCCCGGCCGAGGTCCCCGGGGGCCGGCCCGTCGCCCCCGCGGAAGTGGGGCGCACCGACCCCGCGCACGTCCTGCTGCGCGGCGCGGCCGCGAGCGGCGACGGCCGGCTGACGGCCGAGGTGTGCCCGCCGCGCCGGTGGCCGGGCAGCTCCCCCGCCGACACGCACGCCTCCTCCCCGATGCTGCTGGAGACCGTACGCCAGGCCTCGCTTCTGGCGGTGCACCGTACGGGCGGGGCCCCGACCGAGCGGCTGGCGCCGGCTGCGCTGCAGCTGCACTTCCGCGGCTACGCCGAGGCCGACCTGCCGCTGCGCGCCGCCGTGGTCACGGGCCCGGCCGGGCTGGACCCGCGGGGACGGCGGCTGGTTCCGCTGACCCTGACGCTGGCCCAGGCGGGACGGGCGGTCCTGGAGGCCCGTACGACGGTGGCCGAGGACCGCTGACCCCCATGGGGGCGGTGCGCGGCGCGGGCCGGCTGCGCAGTGCGTCCTCGATCGCGGCCGCGGCCTCCACGTCCAGCATCGTGGTGACCTCGGTGTCCAGGGTCCGGCCGAAGCCCGCGTCGTACACGGCGACGCTGACCCGGTAGCCGGCGCCGCCGCCGCGGCCCTCCAGGGCGAGGGTGCGGAAGGTCCACTCGGTGCCCGCGCCGGCGGTGCCGTCGGGGCGGTGCACCAGGGTCGGCTTCCCGTCGGGCCCGAAGCCGAACTCGGTGAAGCGGAACTGCATCCCCTGCCCGATCGCCTTGCTGTACGCCTCCTTCAGCGTCCACAGCCGCACCAGGTGCGGATTGCGCTCCTGCTCGGGCAGCTCGGCCAGCCGCAGCCGCTCGTGCGGGGTGCAGATGTGCCGGTCCAGGCCGCCCGCGTACAGGCGCCGGTCGGCGCGCTCCGCGTCGACGCCGACCAGGCCGCGGGTGGTCAAACCCACGAGCAGCAGGTCCTCGGTGTGGCTGAGGCTGATGTCGATCTGGTCGCAGCCGCGCAGGTACGGCCGCCCCGTCGGCCCGTACATCAACTCCAGGTCCGCCGCGTCCGCGTGCAGGGCGGCGGCCGCGGCGTGCTTGAGCAGGGTCCGCGAGGCGGCGTACCGCTCGCGGATCTCGGGGTGGGACAGGTCGAGGTAGCGGGCGTAGTCACGGCCGAGCACGGCCCGCAGCGCCTCCTCGCCGCCGTGGCGGGGGCGCCAGTCGGCGAGGGTGCCGTGGACGAGCGCGGTGCCGTGGGCGCGCAGGTCGGCGCGGACGGCCGCCGGGTCGGCGCCGCCCGGGCCGAAGGGGATGGGGTCGCCGAGCGCCGCCGCGACGGGCGTGCCCGCTGCTGCCGTCATGCCGGGGTCCGCTCGCCGTGGGCCAGGGCGTGGATCTGGGCGAGGGTGCGGGAGCGCAGGACGGCGGCCACCGGGACACGGCGGCCGGTGTCCTGCTCCAGGAGCATCACCAGCCGCAGCAGGTGCACCGAGTCCCAGGCGGGCAGGGTGTCGAAGTCCGCCGCGGCCTGCTGGACGGTGAGGTCCAGGCCGAGCTCCTCGCGGAGCAGGTCCAGGAACCCCGCGAGGTCCGCCGTGCGGTCGGAGCCGCTCATGTGCTGTCTCCTTCGTCGGATCCGGCGGGCGTGGGCGTGAAGCGGGCCCGCAGGCGTAGATGGGCCGGTACGGGGGGCGGTTCGGCCAGGTCGTGGGCGAAGCGCAGCCCGTCCGGGGCGGTGTCACAGGCTCCTGTTCCCGCCCCTGTTCCCGCTCCTGTTCCTGCCGGCTCCTCGGTGAAGCCGAGCGAGGGGTACAGGTCGCGGACGCGGCCGTTGGCGCGGGTGGGTACGTAGCGGGCGTGGACCGCGGGGACGCCCCGGTCCCTGGCGTGATGCAGCAGCGCGGCGAGCGCGCCGTGCTCGACTCCGCGGGCCAGGGCCCGGCAGCTGAGCAGCATGTTGTCGATGTGCAGGCTGCCGTCGGCGGCGCTGCGGGTGAACAGGGCGCCGACGAGCCCGCTGTCGCCGAACCGGTCGCGCAGGTGCACGGCCAGCAGCAGACGGTCGGGGCGGGCGGCGAGCTCGGCGACGGCCTCGGGGGGCAGCCGTTCGCCGGTCAGGTTGAACTGGTTGGTGCGCAGGGTGAGCTGGGCGAGGCGGTCGAGCTCGCGGGGCTCGGGCGGGGCGATGCGCACCTCGAGCTCCAGCTCGCGCAGGTAGTCCTCGTAGGAGCCGGTGTGCTCGCGCAGCTCCTCGCGGGCGGCGGCCTGGCGGTACTGGCCGGTGCGGTGGCGGTCGTCGTCGGTGGTGTGCGGGGTGTCGAACCAGCCATCGGCGAGGAGGCGTTCGACGTGCAGGGCGGGCTCGTCGGCGCTGAGCGGGACGACGGGGGTGCCGGGCAGGTGGCGGCGGATCAGGGCACGTTCGGCGGCGGAGTCGTCGGCGAGGACGAGGGCGTCGGCGGCGATGCCGAGGCGGGTGGCGATGTCGCGGAGGTTGCCGTCCTTGGGCTCCCAGTTGGCGTTGATCCGTACGAAGTCGTCGGGGCGCAGCACCATGTCGGGGTGGTCGCGCAGCACGTCCAGGACGGGTGCCTCGTCGTTCTTGCTGCTGACGGCGAGCAGCACGCCCTGCGCGGCCAGCTGCCGCGCGGTGCGCTGCAGGGCCGCGTACGGCTCTCCGCGCAGGCCCCCGCCCGGGGCGATGCCGTCGGGGCCGTCCTCGCTGAGGACGCCGTCCCACAGGGTCCGGTCCAGGTCGAGGACCAGGCACTTCTTGGCCATGCCGCGGCGGGCGCGCAGGACGTGGACGGCCTCGCGGGCGAGCGCGGCGAACAGGTGCGGGCCGAAGGCGGTGCGGGCGTAGAGCTCCAGGCGGGTGTCGGTCGCGGGTCCCTGGGCGGCGGCGATGAGCGGATCGAGGTCGACGACGTGCAGGCCGGGGTGGTCGGCGGTCAGGCGCAGCAGCCGGGCGTTGAACTCCCGCCACACCGCACCGAGCAGGGCGCGGCGGCCGAGGCCGGTGATCCGGCGGGGGTGGCGGGCGGGCAGGGGCAGGGTGGTGAGGACGAGGGCGCCGGTGCCGTGGGCGGTGTGCGCGGCGGCGACGGCGGTGAGGCGCTCCAGCAGGCGGGCGCAGGCCTCCTCGACGTCGGGCACGTCCCAGGGGGAGGGCAGGGCGCCGAAGACGGCGTCGGCCTCGAGGACGCAGAGGGTCAGCTCGGGCCGGGCCTGGCGCAGCGGGCCGCCGGGGTCGGTGAGGTCGCGCAGCCAGCCGCCGAAGTCGCCGGTGACCAGGCGGGTGAGCAGGCCGTGGCGGGCGAGTTCGGCGGTGAGGGGGTCGCCGAGCGGGGTCACGGTGGAGTGCCCGGTGAGCGCGACGGTGACGGCTGCCGTCCCGGGGTGGCGGGCCAGGACCTCGTCGGCGTCCACCCCGGCCAGCATCCGCCCGCACCGCAGCAGGTCGTCGGTGAGCGCGGCCGGCTCCCGTTCGCCGTCGTCGAGCAGCTCGGCCAGCAGCCCGGGCACGCGGGGCCACTCCGGCCCCAGCAGCCCTGCGTCGCGCAGCGCCCGCAACCGCTCGACCACCGTTCCGGCAGCACGGGCACCGGCACCGGCAACAGCAGGGGCAGCAGTCGGGGCAGCAGTCGGGGCGAGCGGGGCAGCCGTCGCGGCCGTCGCAGTCAGGGCCGTCGCAGTCAGGGGCGTCACTGGCCCTCCCGGGGCTTCTCGAGGGTGAGGCCGGCCTTGATCCACTTGCTGGACTCGACGACCACGGACACGGCCTTGGCCCCCGGGGTCATCTCGGGCAGGAGCCGGTCGAGCTGGAGCAGCGGCAGGGCGTTGCCGGTGTTGCCGGTCTCGGCCACGCAGGAGATCTCGCGCGCGGCGGGGGCGTACAGGCCCTCGACGATGCGCTGCGTCATCCGGCCCGACAGCTGCGGCGGCAGCAGGAAGTCGAGCTCCTCGGCGCGCCACCCGGTGGATTCCAGCAGCTCCCACAGGATCTCGCCGGCCAGGGCGGGGACCTGCGCCTCGATGGCCTTGTAGTCCTCGAACATCATCAGGCGGTCCGGGTCGGGGCGGGCGGCTCCGTGCCAGTCGACGATCTGCCCGGCAGGCCGGCCCAGGCCGGTGAAACGGTTCAGCAGGCTGCGGACGGCAACGCCCTCCCCCAGCGGCCCGGCGCTGACCACCGCGGCCCCGGCGCCGTCGCCGAACAGCACGTAGTTGACGAGCTCCTGGGAGGACAGCCCCGCCACGTCCCGGCCGGCGTCCAGGAAGCGCGCCGTGACGTCCCCGCCGACGACGAGCCCGGTGCGGTGGCCCCCGGCCAGCAGCGCGCGGGCCACGTCCAGGGCCTGCACCGCTCCGGCGCACCCGCCCTGGAGCTGGTACGCGGGCAGGTGGTTCAGCCCGAGCCGGTCGGCGACCTCGGTGGCCGTGGTGGGCAGCAGGGTGTCCGGGGTGGCGGTGGTCAGGACCAGGAAGTCCAGCTCCGCCGGCTCCAGGCCGGCCGCGTCCAGGGCCCGTACGGCGGCCTCGGCGCACAGGTCGGCGAGGCTGTGGGTGGCGGCGCCGGTGACCGGGTCCCAGCCGAAGTGGCGGGTGCGGGTGCCGACGAACGCGTCGATCCACTCCTCGCTCAGGTGGAACACCTCGTCCATCACGGTGTTGTCGACGGGCGCGCCGGGAAGCGCGGCCCCGGTGCCGGCGATGTGGAACAGGGGTGCGGTGACGGTCTGCGAGGTCATATGGCGGCTCCCACCGTGATCCACTCCCGGACGAACTCGGCGAGGGTGCCCACCGAGCGCAGCGCGGGCAGCAGCTGCTGGACCGTGATGCCGGCGGCCTGCGGCAGCCGGGTCTCGATCCGGTCCTTGAGCTGCATGATCATCACGGAGTCGAACCCGAGGTCCTCGTAGAACCTGGCCCCGGCGTCGACCCGCTCGCGCGGGTACTCCCCCACCTGGACGACGGCCTCGACCACGGCGGCGAGCACCGGATCCCGCTCGGCGTCCACGGCGGCGGCCGGCAGCACATCCCCGCCGCCCGCGGCCGGCTCCGCACCGGCGCCCGTACCGGCACCCGCTCCAGCGCCCGCACCGCCGGCCCCTGCCGCGGCCGGCCGGGCCGCCGGCTGCTGCCAGAACCGGTGCTCGGTGGAGAAGGCGTACGGGGCGAGCCGCTCCGCCCTGCGGTGCCCCGGCTCGTACAGCTCGTCCCAGGACGGCTCCACGCCCGCCCGGTACAGGTCGGCCAGGGTCTGCGCGAGCTCGGCGGCCCCCGCACCGCGCCCGGGGGCCGGGTGCAGCAGCCGGGTGCCCGACGGCAGCCCGGCCCGCCCGGCGAGCTGCACGAGCTGCGGCAGCGGGCCGATCTCCACCAGGCAGGTCGCACCGGTCTCGGCGACCAGCGCGCCCAAGGCGTCGGCGAACCGCACCGGGGCGGCGGCCTGTTCGGCCCAGTACGCGGCGTCCGGCGCCTCCTCCCCCAGGACGCGGCCGCGGAAGGTGGAGGCGAAGGGGATCCGGGCGGGCGCCGACGGCGGCGCCTGCGCGAGGACCTCCTCGGCGTCGGCCCGGAAGCCGGGCAGGGCCGGGGCGATCAGCGGGGAGTGGAAGGCGTGGCCGACGCGCAGTTCGCGGCTGTCGATGCCGCGTACGCGCAGCACGCCCGAGGCCCGGGCGAGCGCGTCCCGCGGCCCGGACAGCACCGTGTCGGCGGGCCCGTTGACGGCGGCGAGCGCCAGCTCCGGTTCGACGGCGAGCAGTCCGGCGACGGCGTCCTGCCCGGCCCGTACGGCGAGCATGCCGCCGCCCTCGGGCAGCCGGTCCATGTGGCGGGCGCGCGAGGCGACGAGCCGGGCCGCCGCGTCGAGGTCGAGGAGCCCGGCGGCGACCGCGGCCGGGTACTCGCCGATGCTGTGGCCGAGCACCGCGTCGGGGACGACGCCCAGGTCGGCGAGGGTGGCGGTGAGCGCGTGGGCGACGGCGAACAGCGCGGGCTGGGCCCAGCGGGTGGTGTGCACGGCCGGGTCCTCGGCGAGGATCAGCTCGCGCACCGAGCCCCCGGTGTACGGGCGCAGCGCCTCGTCGGCGGCGTCGAGGTGGCGGCGGTAGAGCGGCGACTGCCCGTACAGAGCAGCGCTCATGCCGGGCTCCTGGGCCCCCTGCCCGGTGTAGAGGAAGGCGACGACCGGGGCGTGCCGGACGCGTTCGGCGATGCCGGCGCGCAGCCGCTCGTCCTCGGCGGCGGTGCGCAGGGCGGCGGCGAGGGAGGCGGTGTCGCGGGCGGTGAACGCGGCCCGGTAGGGCAGGCCGGCCTTGACCCGGTTGCTGGACCAGCACACGGCGGCGGCGTCCCCGCGCGGGCGGCGGGCGAGCACGTCGGCCTGGGCGGCGAGGTTGCGGCGCAGCGCCTCGGGGGTGTCGCCGGAGACGGTGAACACCCCGACGGGGGCCTGCCTACGGGCGGGGGCGCCCGACAGCGGGCGGACCGCGGTGCGGGCCGTGCGCGGGGCGGTGGCGAGGACGGCGTGGGCGTTGGTGCCGCCCATGCCGAAGCTGCTGACGCCGCCGACGACCTCGCCGGCGGGCAGCCGTACGGGCGCGCCCAGCAGCCGCAGGCCCCGTTCGGCCAGGCGCAGCTGGGGGTTCTCGCGGGCGGCGAAGCGGCTGGCGGGCACGATGCGGTGGTGCAGGGCGAGGGCGGTCTTGATCAGGCCGGCGATGCCGGAGGCGCCCTCGGTGTGCCCGATGTTGCCCTTGACGGAGCCGAGCCCGACGGGCTGCTCGCGCGGTACGCCGTGCACCTCGCCGAGGGCGGCGCACTCGATGATGTCGCCGAGGACGGTGCCGGTGCCGTGGGCCTCGACGAAGCGGACCTCCTCGGGGGTGATGCCGGCGCGGCGGCAGGCGGCGGCCACGACCTCGCGCTGGGACCAGCGGCTGGGGGCGGTGACGCCGTTGCTGCGGCCGTCCTGGTTGACGGCGGTGCCGCGGATGACGGCGTAGACGCGCTGCCCGTCGGCGATCGCGTCCTCCAGGCGCCGCAGGACGACGACGCCCGCGCCGTCGCTGCGGCCGATGCCGTCGGCGTCGGCGCTGAAGGGCTTGCAGCGGCCGTCGGGTGCGGCCAGGCCCATCTGCCGGTAGACCAGCCCCAGCGCCGGGGTCAGCACCAGGTTGACGCCGGCGGCCAGCGCCGTGGTGCACTCCCCCGACAGCAGGGAGTTGACGGCGAGGTGGACGGCGACGAGGGAGGAGGAGCAGGCGGTGTCGACCGCCAGGCTCGGGCCCTTGAGGTTGAGGTGGTACGAGATCCGGTTGGCGATCATGCCGGTGCTGCTGCCGGCGCCGAGCTGGGGGGTGACGCGGGCGTAGTCGCCCATGTGCAGCTGCGCCCACTCGCTGCCCATGACGCCGACGAACACGCCGGTGTCGCTGCCGGCGAGGGTGGCGGCGGCCCGGCCGGAGTCCTCCAGGGCCCGCCAGGCGCACTGCAGCAGCAGCCGCTGCTGCGGGTCCATGGCGGCGGCCTCGCGCGGGGCGATGGAGAAGAAATCGTTGTCGAAGACGGCGATGTCGTCCAGGAACCCGCCGTGGACGGCGTCGTCGAAGCCGGCCCCGTCCCGGCGGGCGGCGGGCAGGGCGCCGATGGCGTCGCCGCCGCGCATCAGGAGCTCCCAGAAGGCGTCGGCGTCCGGCGCCCCGGGGAAGACGCAGTCCATGCCGACGACGGCGACGGGGGTCATCGCCGGTGTTCCGGGGCCAGGACCGCGCCGTGCAGGGCCAGTTGGCCGGCGAGCGCCGCCACCGTGGGGTGGTCCCAGGCCAGCTGCGGGTCCAGCGGCAGGCCGAAGACGTCCTCGATGTCGCCGCACAGGCTCAGCGCGCACACCGAGTCCATGCCGTACTCGGCGAGCGGCACGTGCGGGTCGATGGTCTCCGGCAGCCGGTCGAGGTAGACGGCGATGCGGGCGGTCACCCACTGCTGGAGGGGTACGAGGGCGTGCCGGGCCGGGGCGGGCAGGGGCGGGGAGGTGTGCATTCCTGGGCTCCTTGTGCTGTCGCTGTCGGGGTGTCTTCGGGCGTCTCGGGGCGAACGGTCAGCCCGCCAGCGGGGTGTTGTAGAGGTCGAAGCTGCGGCGGTCGCCGAAGCGGGCCAGGACTTCCTGGTGCACCCGGGCGGTGCACTCGGCCGGAAGCTCGGGCACGGGGGTGCCCAGGCGCCGGGCCAGGCGGTGCAGGGCGGCCGCCGCCCAGGAGGGGTCGGCCAGGAAGGGGTCGGGGCCGCCGCGGTTGTGCCGCCACACGCCGAGGACCGCGGCGGCGGCCAGCACCAGGACGTAGCGGTCGGTCAGCGCGAACCAGGCCGGGCCGACGGCCGTGCCCGAGTCGGGCGGCGGCAGCGCGAGGACGCGGGCCCGCAGTTCGGCCAGCTCGGCGCAGAGCCGGCCGGCCAGGGTGTGCAGGGTGCGTTCGGCGGGGCTGGTGCCGAAGGAGAGGGCGGCGGTCTCGGCGAGGGTGGCGCTGAGGCTGTCGCGGCCGCCGGCCAGGGCCAGAGCGGCCGAGTCGAACGCGGGCAGCGGCGCGCCGGGCCGGAACAGCTCGGCCGGGGCCTCGGCGGTGCGGAACCAGGAGTTCCCGGCGAGGGCGGTGAGCTGCGGGATGATCGTGGCCTGGCAGGCGACGGTCCCGGCGTGGCCGAGGCTGACCACGGGCACGTCGCGGACGTGTTTCTGGAAGATCCCGACCGTGCCCTCGCGGGTGTAGACCTCCGAGCCCAGGACGGTGGTCAGGTCGTACATGGTGCCGCTGAGGATGCGCGGCAGCAGGGCCTTGACCGCCGAGGAGTACACGCTCGTCTCGGCGGGCAGCAGGTGCAGGGCCCGGGTGGTGGCGACGGCGAGGCAGTCGTACATCAGGAGGTCGGTGAAGGCCCCGGTCAGTGTGGCGGCGGTGTGCTGCGGGTCGACGGGGGCGCGGCCGGCCCGGCCGGGGCCCTGCGAGTGGTCGACGAGGACGGCGGTGCGCAGCGCGGTGTCCACGGCGGCCGCCGACAGGGAGGCCATCAGGGTGCGGCTGACCTGGAAGGAGCGCAGGGCGGTGACCACGCCGGTGCCGGCGGCGCCGAGCAGGGCGTGGTCGGGCACCGGGCACGCGTCGAGCTCGACGCCCGCGAAGAAGCAGCCGCGCAGGCCGAGGGCGGGCGGGCGGCGGGTGACGCGGTAGCGGTCGGCGGGCAGGGTGTGCGGGTCGAGCAGCAGCGCGGAGTGCGCGGCGGTGGAGCCGGGGCGGTCGTCGGTACGGGCGAACAGCACGAGGGCGTCGGCCCGGTGCAGGTTGAGCACGACGGGCTTGCTGCCGGTGACGGTCCAGCCGCCGGACGGGGCGGGGGCGGCCCGTACCTGGCTGCGGACGAGGTCGTTGGTGTGGGCGGTCTCGTGCTGGGCGATGGCCGCCCGGGAGCCGGCCAGCATGCGGCCGGCGAGCCAGTCGCGCTGGGCGCGGCTGCCGTGCATCCAGACGTCGTTGGCGGCCATGAAGGAGGTCATGCCGTAGCCGGCGCCGAGCGCGACGTCGCGGCGGAACACCGGCCGCATCAGGCGCAGCAGGGTCTCGGCGGAGTCGAAGCGGCCGCCGAGGGAGGTGGGCACGTACTCGCGGTTCATCCCGAACCCGTCGAGCAGCGCCTCGCCGTCGGCACTGGGCACGGCGCGCCGGTCGGCGGCGAGCAGCGCGTCGTGGCCGACGGGGTTGGCGGGGTCGGCGGGGTCCCCGAGGAGGGCCTCCAGCCGGGCGACCCGCTCGTCGGCGGCGGCCTGCGCGGCCTGTGCGGTGGCGGCCGCCGGGTACGCGTCCACTGTGCCGGGGGCGTCCATGGTGCCGGGGGCGGCCGCGGTGCGGGGGCCGTGCGGGCGGGCCGGGTCCGCCGCGGCGGCGGGGGTGTGTGCCGGGGCGGCGGGCCGCGGGGCCTGCGGCACCCTCATCGGGCGCCGTCCGGGGCGGTTTCGCGGCCCGGGGAGAAGGCGTACAGGCTCTGCGGGTGGGTCAGGGCGCGGACGGCGGGGTCCACGGTCTCGAAGAGCGGGGACAGCCGGCCCTCGAGGAACAGCTTGCGCATCAGGCTGCGCTGGACCTTCCCGCTGGTGGTGCGCCGCAGGGTGCCCGGCCGGACCAGGACGATGGTGCCGGCGGGGACGTCGAAGTCCCGGCCGACCAGGGTCTGGATGCGGTGCACCAGCTCCTGGAGGCGGTCCGCGTCGGCGCCCGACGCGCGGACCTCGTGCACGACGACCAGCTGCTCGCGGTCGGTCTCCACGGTGAACACGGCGCCGTGGCCGGCCCCGAGCGCCGGGCTGATGTCGCGCACGGCCCACTCGACGTCCTGCGGGTAGATGTTGCGCCCGTTGAGGATGATGACGTCCTTGAGCCGGCCGGTGACGTACAGCTCGCCGTCGGCCAGCGCCCCCAGGTCGCCGGTGCGCAGCCAGCCGCCGGATCCGCCGGCGAGGCGGCCGTGGAAGGTGTCGGAGGTCTCCAGCGGGCGGCCCCAGTAGCCGCGGGCCACGCTGTCGCCGCGCAGCCAGATCTCGCCGACGCGCCCGTCGGCCAGCTCGCCGCCGCCGACGGGGTCGACGATGCGGACGTCGAAGTCCTCGGAGCGGACCCGGCCGCTGGAGACGAGCGTGCGCCCGCCCGTCCCCGGGACGGCGGGGGCCAGCACGTCCTGCTCGAGGGCGGCCTCGTCGACGGTGAGCCGGCTGTGGGCGGTGCCGGGGGCGCCGCCGGAGACGACGAGGGTGGCCTCGGCCAGGCCGTAGCCCGGGTAGAGGCTCTCGGCGCGCAGCCCGGCCGGGGCGAAGCGGCGGGCGAAGGCGTCCATGGTGGCGGCGCGGACCGGCTCGGCGCCGCACAGCGCGAGGCGCCAGGTGGACAGGTCCAGCGTGGCGAGCTGCGCGTCGGTGACGCGGCGGGTGCACAGGTCGTAGCTGAAGTTGGGGCCGCCGCCCACGGTGAGCCCGTAGTCGCCGATGGCCTGCAGCCAGCGCATGGGGCGCCGGATGAACGAGGTCGGCGACAGGTGCACGGAGAAGGAGCCGAGGAACAGCGGGTGCAGCAGGTGCGCGATGAGGCCCATGTCGTGGTAGTGCGGCAGCCAGCTGACGAACCGGTCAGCCTCGGTGCTGCCCAGCATGTGCTGCAGCGCCTCCTGGTTGGCCATCAGGTTGCGGTGGCTGACCATCACCCCGCGCGGCTGCGAGGTGGAGCCGGAGGTGTACTGGAGGAACGCCAGGTCGTCCGGACCGGTCCGCGGGGGCTGCCAGGCGGCCGGGTCGGCCGCGGGGTCCTCGACGTCGGTGGCCAGGCACACGGTCTCGCCGCGCCCGGCCATCGCCAGCCACAGCGAGGCCTCGGGGGCGTTGGCGGAGTCGGTCAGCACCATGCGGGCGCCGGTGTCCTTGAGGATGCCGGACACGCGCTGGAGGCGCTCGCCGCGGTCGCCGGGCAGCGGGGCGGGCACGGCGACGGCGCCCGCGTACAGGCAGCCCATGAACGCCTTGAGGAAGTCGGGGCCGGGCGGGTACAGCAGGAGGACGGGCTGGCCCTGGGCGCCGTGCTCGCACAGCCGGACCGCCAGCGCGCGGGCCTTGCGGTCGAGTTCGGCGTACGTCACGTGCTCGGCGCCGCCCGCGTCGTGCAGGAAGACCTGCGCGTCGGCGCTGCCCCGGCTCGCGGCGCGGTCGCGCACCAGATCCGTGAACGTGCTGAATCCAGCGGTCAACTCGGGCCCCCTCGTGACATTTCCCCGGCAATGCCACGGCATGGTTCCCGGGCGGCCTAAAGCAGTGCTTGCGGACGGCTGCGGCACCGGCAAAGGGGTGCCCGCGGGCGGGCGGCGGGGGCGGGAGGGGTCGACGGCCACCGGGCAGGGGCCGGGTCACCGGTGGTCCGGGCCGTTATAGGGGGTCGGAACCGGCCGGGCCGCCCCCCGGCCGACCTACATTGGGCTGGTGCGCGCCGGACCGGCATGCCGCCGCCCCGGGAAGCCGCGCAGTGCAGTACAGCGCAGAACAGCCAAGGGGGCGGGGGAGCATGCGATTTCGGGTTCTGGGTCCGCTGGAGGTCACCGCGCCGGGAACGGGCGGGGCCGCCCTCGCACCGCGGGCCGCGAAGATCCGGGTGGTGCTCGCCGCCCTGCTGGTGCGGGCGAACGAGACCGTCTCGGTGGACGGCCTGATCGACGAGCTGTGGGGCGAGCACCCGCCGCGCACGGCGATGACCACCCTGCAGGTGTACGTCTCCCAGCTGCGCAAGCTGCTGAACGAGGCCGACCCGGAGTACGGGCGGGACTCCCTGGTCACCCGGGCGCCCGGCTACCTGCTGCGCGTGGACCCGGCCCAGCTGGACCTGGCCGCCTTCGAGGAGCTGCACCAGCGCGGGCGCGAGGCGATGCAGCGCGGCGACCACGCGGCCGCGGCCGACTTCCAGCACCGGGCGCTGGCGCTGTGGCGCGGCCCCCTGCTCTCGGACACCCCGCACGGGCCCCTGCTGGACAGCACCGCGGGCCGGCTCGCAGAGCTGCGGACCTCGGCGCTGGAGCAGCGGGTGCGGGCCGAACTGTGGCTGGGACGCCACCAGGACCTAGTCGGTGAGCTGCAGGAGATCACCGCGGAGCTGCCGATGCGCGAGGAGTTCCACGCGCACCTGATGGTGGCCCTGTACCGGTGCGGGCGGCAGGCGGACGCGCTGCGCGTCTTCGCCCGGGTGCGGCGCGCCCTGGTGGACGAGCTGGCGATCGAGCCCGGCAGGCCGCTGCAGCAGCTGCACCGGCGGATCCTGGCCGGCGACACGGCCCTGCTGCGCCCGCCGGGGCTGACGGCGGGGGCTGCGGTTGATGCGGCCGCGGCACCGGCTGTGGGCGGCGGTGCGGCCGTACCGGCGACGCCGGGGGCGGCCGACGCCGTACGGGAGGAGGCGCCGCGCGATCCCGGGGCCGGGGCGGCATCGAGGGTGACCGCACCGCAGGCGACCCTCGCGGGAACGGGACCGGCCGCCCGGGCCTCGGCCGCCGCGGCGCTCGCCGTGCAGGCGCCGCCCGCCCCTCCGGCCGACTTCACCGGCCGCGAGGAGGAACTCGACGAGCTGAGCGGGCTGCTGCGCACCCTGCCCGCCGGTGGGGCCGTCGTGCTGACCGGCGCGGCCGGTATCGGCAAGACCGCCCTGGCCCTGGCCGCCGCGGACCGGCTGGCCCCGCTCTTTCCGGACGGCCGGGTCTTCCTGGACCTCGAAGCCCGCGAACGCGGAAACTCCCCTACTGACCTCCTCGTACGACTGCTGCGCGCCTGCGGGGCCGAGGGCCCGCTGCCCGCGCACGAGGCCGCGCTGCGGGAGCTGCTGGACGGCATCACCCGCGGCCGGCGGATGCTGTTCGTACTGGACGGGGTCCCGGACGCGCACGCCGACGGAGTGCGGCGGCTCCTGCCCGCCACCGCCGGCAGCGCGGCCCTGCTGACCGCCCGCCGGGAGCCCGCGGGGCTGACCGGGCGGGTGCTGACGCTGCCCGAGCCCGCCCCGCGCGAGGCGGGGCTGCTGTTCCTCGCCGCGGCGGGCCGGGCCGCCGACGCCGCGGACGGGGCCGCCGTACGGGAGGTCGCCGCACTGTGCGGGCGGCTGCCGCTGGCCCTGCGCGCGGCGGCCGAGCTGCTGACCGCCCACCCGCACTGGACGCCGGAGACGCTGGCTGCGCGGCTGCGCGACGAGCCCGGCCGGCTGGCCGAACTGGGCCGGGTCGACCGGGACTTCACGGCCCGGCTGCGCGCACCGTACGAGGCCGCGGACGAGCCGGCGCGCGATGCGTTCCGGCTGCTGGGGCTGCTGCCGGCCGGGCCGTTCACCGCGGAGGCCGCCGCGGCCGTACTGGACCTCGCACCGCAGGCGGCCCGTACGGTACTGGCCGCCCTGGAGCGGGAGCGCCTGGCGGAGCCGGCGCCCGTACCGGACGAGCCGGAGGAGCACTGGCGCCTGTCCGAGCCGCTGCGCCTCCTGGCCGCGCAGGAGCTCACGGCCCACACCCCGCCGGACCGGACCCGGTCGGCAACGGCCCGACTGGCGGGCACGTACGCACGGCACCTGCACCGCATGACGGCCGAACCCTCGACCGGGCGCCGAGCGGACTGGTTCACCCGCCGGGAATCGGCCCTGCTGGACGTGGTGCGCACGGCGCACCGCGTCGGCCTGTGGGCCGAAACCGTCGAACTCACCCACGCGATGACGGCCTTCGTCGAGGCGGGCGCCTCCTGGGAGGTGTGGGAGGCGGGGCACGCCCTGGCCCTGGAGGCGGCCCAGCGGCTCGGCGACCTGGCGGCGGAGGCCCGGCTGCTGCGCTCGCTGGGCGACCTGTCCTGGCAGCGCAGGCGGCTGTCGGCGGCCGGCGACTACTACGAGCAGGCCCTGCTGACCGCGGACGCGGCCCCGGCGGCGGCCGAGCGCGGCCGCGCCCTGGTGGGCCTGGCCGACCTCCAGCTCGACGCGGGCGCGGTGGAGGGCGCGGCCGCGCTGCTCTCCCCCGCGCTGGACGCGGTCGCGGAAGACCCGCGCGGAACCTGGGAGGCGCGCCGGGTCCTGGCCCTGGTGGCCCTCGAAACCCACGGCCCGTCCGCGGCCCGCCCCCACTTCACGGCCTGCCTGGACCTGGCGACCACCCTGAACGACCCCCGCCTCCACTCCTACGCCGACCGCTGGCTCACCCGCATCACCACCCCCACCTCCCCCCGCCCGACCTGGCGCGAAATCCGCCCGGGCATCTGGCGCACGACCCCTGCGGCCTGACCGAAGATCATCGGGCGGTAGGGTCGTTCTGCAACACGACGCGAAGGGGAGTCAGTTGGCGCGGGTTGCGGTGGTCGGTGGCGGGATCAGCGGGCTGGGAACGGCGCTCATGCTCGGGCGGCGGGGACACGCGGTCACCTTGTTCGAGCAGGACGGGCGGCAGGCCGGGGAGGATCTGGACCGGGACTTCTTCCGCTGGCGCAGGCCCCGGGTGCCGCACGCCGTGCAGCCCCACTCGCTGCTGGCGCCCGTGCGTACGGTGCTGCGCGCCGAGGCCCCCGATGTGTACGCGGACCTGCTGGCGCGCGGAGCGCGGGAGTACCACGAGTTCGACTGGTTCGGCGGGCATCCGCCGCGCCGGGACGGCGACGAGGAGCTGGTGACCCTGCGCACCCGCCGCATCGTGCTGGAGGCCGCCCTGGCCGCGGCCGTGGAGCGGGAGCGTACCGTCGACGTGCGCACGGGCTGCCGGGTGCGGGGCCTGGTCTTCGCGGCGGGCCGCCCTCCCCGGGTCACCGGCGTGCGGGCGGGCACGGACACGTACCCGGCGGACCTCGTCGTCGATGCGTCCGGGCGCCGCTCGCCGGTTCCCCGCTGGCTGACCGCGGCCGGCTGCCGCCCGCCGGTGGTCGACAGCCACCGCACCGGGATCGCCTATCTGTGCCGCTGGTACCGCCTGCGCGGCGAGGGCCCCCGGGACCCCGGGCGGGTGAAGACCGGTTCGGCCGCCCCGTTCGCGCTCGCCGGGGTCTTCCCTTCCGACAACGACATCTTCGCGGTGCACCTCGTGCTCTCCACCGGCGATCCGACCCGCGGCGCGCTCACCGACCCGGCCGTGTTCGAGGCCGCCGCCCGCCGCTTCCCCGCCACCGCCGCCTGGCTCGACCTGGCCCCCGAACCGCAGTCGGCCGTCCTGGCGATGGCCGGCCTGGACAACCGCTGGACCGCCCTCGCCGATGAGGAAGGACCCGTCGTCACCGGCCTGGTCAACGCCGGGGACAGCCTCATCCACACCAACCCAACCTCGGGCCACGGCGTGTCCCTCGGCCTGCGGGCCGCCCAGTACCTCGCCGCCCATGCCGACCAGGTCGCCGCGGACTCCGTCGGCTACCACGCCTGGACGGAACGCTCCCTGCGCCCGTGGTTCGACGCGCAGGTGGCGGCCGACCGCGGCACCGGGCAGCGCCTCGCCGAGGGCGAGAGCGCAGCACTCCCGGACCGGCGGGCTGCTGCAGTGGGCGCCTGTGCCTTCGACGACCCCGTCGTCATGAGGGCCCGGGCCCAGGTGCGCCACCTCGTGCGGACCCCGGACGAGGCCTACGGCACCGACGAGGTCGACCGGCACGTCACCGCCTGGCTGGCCGCCCACCCGGACTTCAGCCCCGGCTACGACGGCCCGACCCGGGACCAGTGGGATGCACTCGTACCGGTCGGCTAGTACCGCATCGGGGAACGTTCGCAGGACCGTTGCCGGGCGCGCTTCGTCTCAGCTGACCGCCTGCTTCACGAGCGCGGCGATCCGCTCCTCCACCTCGGCCGTCACTTCGGTCAGGGCGAAGCCGGCCGCCCACATCGGGCCGTCGTCCAGCTTCGCCCGGTCGCTGAAACCGAGCGTGGCGTAGCGCGACTTGAACTTCTCCGCGCTCTGGAAGAAGCACAGCACCTTGCCGTCGAGTGCGTAGGCGGGCATCCCGTACCAGAGCTTCGGCGCGAGGACCGGGGCGGTGGCGGTGACGACGGCGTGGACGCGCTCGGCCATGGCCCGGTCCGTGTCCTGCATCTCGGCGATCTTCGCCAGCACGTCCTGCTCCTCCTGCGCCGCCTTGTCCGCCTTCGAGCTGCGGCGCGCCGCCTTCTTGAGTTCCTGGGCGTGGTCCTTCATCGCGGCCCGCTCCTCGGCCGTGAACCCGTCGAACGTGCTGCGGTCGGTGCTGCTCATGGTGGATCTCCCTCTCGAGGATCTGGATGTGTGGATGTGGGGAAGGGCCCTTGGGCCCCGGTCAGACGAGCCAGCGACCGTCGCGCATCAGCTCGCGGCCGGCCAGCTCGTTCTCCTCCCGCCAGGCCTGGATGCGGCGGGGAGTGATACGGAACCAGCGGTACGCAGTGGTCAGGGAGCGCGGGTCGAAGCCGGTGCGTGCGGCGAACCGGTCGCCCGGTCGCTGCGGCAGTGCGTCGATGCCGAGGACCTCGACGTCGCCCTCGATCATGACGACGTCACGCGTGAGGCCGAGGGCGAGCCGAGCGGTCCGGGTGGCGGCCAGGTTCCGGCCGGTGGGGCTTTCCGCCGGGGTGGCCGCCAGGAGCGCCTCGCCGTCCCAGTCGAAGGACAGCGGGATCAGATGGGGGGCGCCGTCCGCCGAGGCGCTGGCCACCCAGACGTCGATGTCGTGGGTGAGCCGGTGCTCGGTGTCGCGACGGCGCTGTGCGCGGGAGCGGGGTCGGGGTCGGGGTCGGGTGCTCATCGGTCCTGCAGCAGCCCGAGGAGGTTGCCGTCGGGGTCGATGAGGGTGGCCACCAGGCGGCCGCCGCCGGTGTCGTGCACGGGCTCCTTGACGGTGGCGCCCGCGGCGGTCACTTCGGCGACCTTCGCCTCGATGTCCGGCACGTGCCAGTAGGCCAGCGACGAGGTCAGGCCCTGCGGCCCGCCGCCCGGGAGGAGGCCGATGTGCTGGCCGGCGGCCTCGAAGCCGACGTAGTGGGGCCCGTCGGTCTGCGGCGCGACGCCGAGCAGCGCGGCGTACACCGCCTTGGCCTGGGCGAGGTCGGACACGGGATGCAGCACGGTCTTGATCCCCTGGGTGGAAGAGCTGGTCACGGTCACTCCTGTCGTCGCGGGGTCCCGGTCGACCCGGTGCGGTGTACCGGGCTCGTTCCCTGTGATCACAGCTTCCCCCGGCCGGGCACGGGGCGCCTCCGTGCTGACCACGGAAAGCGCCACGGAGAGCACTACGGAGAGCGCTGCGGATAATGACCCGGTGTCCACTCCAGTGATCTCGGCCCGCGAAGCCGACGTGCTCGCGCTGCTCGGGGAGCACCTGAGCAACGCGGAGATAGCCGCGCGGCTGTTCATCTCGGTACGTACGGTCGAGTCGCACGTCTCCTCGCTGCTGCGGAAGTTGGAGGTGCCGGACCGGCGGGCGCTGTCCCGGCGCGCCCCCCGACCGACGCCTGCCGAGCAGCCGCCTGCCGAGCAGCCGCGCCGCCCGGCACCCGCGCTTCCGGCGCCGCTGACGGCGTTCGTCGGCCGGACCCGGGAACGCGGGGAGCTGGCCGAGGCGGTGACGGAGCGCCGGCTGGTGACCGCCGTCGGTCTGGGCGGGGTGGGCAAGACGCGTCTCGCGCTGGCAGTGGCGGCCCGGGTGGCCGGCGACTTCGCCGACGGGGTGTGGTTCGTCGACCTGGTCCCGGTCACCGATCCGGGGCGGGTGGGCGCGGCGGTCGCGGCGGCGGTGGGCGTCGGCGAGCAGCCCGGGCGCGGCATCGACGACGCGCTGGTGGCGGCGCTGGCGGACCGTCAGGCCCTGCTGGTACTGGACAACTGCGAGCAGGTGCGCGACGGGGTGGCGCCGTTCCTGGAACGGCTGCTCGTGGCCTGCCCGGGGATACGGGTGCTCGCGACCAGCCGGGCCCGGCTGATGGTGCCGTTCGAGTGGGTCTTCCCGGTTCCGCCGCTGTCGCGGGTCGGCGGCGGCGAGTCGGAGGCGGTTGCGCTGTTCCTGGAACGGGCGGCGGCGGTCGGCAGGGCCCCGGCTCCCGCGGAACGCGAGCGGATCGCGGCCCTGTGCGAACGGCTCGACGGCATGGCGCTGGCCATCGAACTGGCGGCGGCGCGGTGGTCCACGCTCGGTCTGGACGGACTGACGGCGGGACTGTCCGACCAGCTCCGGATCCTCGCCGGCGGCCCCCGTGCCGACGGCAGGCACCGGTCGGTGCGGGCCGTCCTCGACTGGAGCCACGACCTGCTCGAACCGCAGGACCGGGCACTGCTGCGGCGGGTGTCGGCGTTCGTCGCCCCGTTCACCGCCGAGGCGGCAACCGAGGTGGCCGGGTTCGCCCCGCTGGAGGCGGCCGCGGTCGCCGACGGGCTCGGCCGGCTCGCCGAGCAGAGCCTGCTCGCCGTGACACCGTCCGAGGCCGGCACCCGCTACCAGGCGCTGGAGACCCTTCGCCAGTACGGCACGGAGCGGCTCGCCGACGCCGGTGAGCTCACCGATGTCCGATCCCGCCACCTGGCCTGGTGCCTGGCCGGTGCGGCCGGCCTCACCGGAGGCGGCGGCTCGGACTGGCGGGCCCGGTTCGACGCGGTCGCGGAAGACCTGCGGGCCGCCTTGGCCTGGGCCGCAGGCCGGCCGGAGCAGCGCGCGGACGCGTGCCGTCTCGCCTTGTCCATGGCCGAGCTGGCCTTCACCCGCAACCTGCTGGGCGAGGCCCAACAGCGGTACGAGCAGGCCTCCCTGCTCGCTGCCGAGGCCGGCGCCGACGCCGACG
The DNA here is from genome assembly GCF_040645035.1 of Streptomyces sp. NPDC046876. Classification (NCBI taxonomy): domain Bacteria; kingdom Bacillati; phylum Actinomycetota; class Actinomycetes; order Kitasatosporales; family Streptomycetaceae; genus Streptomyces; species Streptomyces sp. NPDC046876. The sequence goes on from NZ_JBEYXK010000089.1 coordinate 21,504, forward strand.
CCACCGCCGCATTGCGACAGGCCGCCGGGGTCGCCGGGTGCCGCAGGCTCGGCGACGACATGTACCGCCTGCACCGGGCCGCCGCCGAAGCCGCCCGACGGGCCGGGGACACCGCCGGGGCCGCCCGCGACCTGGCGGCCGCCGCCACCGCCGCGTACCGCTTCTCCAGCACGTTCGGCCGGATTCCGCCCGTGGACGAGGTGACCGGCCTGCTCGCGGCGGCGCGCGGGCTGGCCGGTGACGACGACCCGGCCGCCGAGGCTGCCGTCGCGCTGGCCGAGGCGGCCGTGGTCGCGGACGCGTTCGGAGCGGTCCAGGGGGCTGCGGACAACACCGCGCCGGACACCGTCGCGTGCGCCGAACGGGCCGTCGAACTCGCCCGCCGCGCGGGCGACCCGGTGGCACGGTCCGCCGCGCTCGACGCGCTCTCCGGCGCGCAGAGCTGGGCGGGTGAGACCTTCGCCGCCGCGGCCGCCGCCCGGGCCCGGATCGACGTCCTGGCCTCGGCGCCGACTGCCCCCGCCCGGACGCACGAGCTGATCGACGCCCTCGCCATGGCCGCCGCGACCGCCGTCGGCGCGGGCGAGCTGACGGCGGCCCGCCGGTGGGGCGGCGAACTCGCGGGCCATCCGCAGCTGGCCGAGCTGGGCGACCACGCGACCTCCTGGCTGCTGGTCGCGGACGCCTTCGCGGGCCGTGCCGACGAGGTGCTCGCCGGCAGCGTGCGCTTCCTCGACGCCTGGGAGCAGGCCGGCCGGCCACGGTCGTTCTCCCTCGGTCCGGCCGCCGCGTCCGTCGCGATGGTCCACGGCTTGCGGGGCGACCACGAGGCCCGGGCGGCCTGGCTCGCGCTCACCGACCGGGCGGGCAGCAAGGAGGACCACCGCTACGGCCACGGCGCCGTCTTCGACGCCATGGTCCTGCTCCACCACGGGGACGCACACGCGGCCCTGGCGCGCGTCGCGCCCGAACCGGAGCAGGTGTGGAAGTGGGTCTGCTGGGTCTGGCTGCACTGGTACGCGGCGCTCCGGGCGGAGACGGCGGTCCTCGCCGGGCAAGCGGACGCCCGGGACCGGATCGCCGCCGCCCGGCCCGTGGTCGCCGGGAACCCGGTCGCCACCGCCCTGGTGGACCGGGCGGAGGCACTGCTCGACGGCGATCTGCCGCGGCTGCTCGCCACCGCGGCCGCGTTCGAGGCGGCCGACTGCCGCTACCAGTGGGCGCGCACCCTGCTGCTGGCCGGGGGCGAGCACACCGCCACCGGCGCCTCCGCACTGGCCGACCTCGGACTCGCCCCCATGGCCGTCCGCCGGCCGCATCCCCGACGGCCCTGACCGACAGCCGGAAATCACCGGCTCGAGCGGACCGCGGCTTCGATGTGGGCGAGTTGGGCCGCGAGGAGGTCCTCGAACGCGGTGCGGCGGTCCGCCCCGAGGGGGCGGACCTCGCGGGCGAAGTGGGCCAGGGCCGGGAAGCGTTCGGGGTCGGCACCCAGTACCGCCACGCGGAACAGCTCCATGCCCTGTTCCCGCTCTTCCGCGGTGACCGTGCTGACGCCGGCCTCGGAGGCGATCAGTGCGGCGATGAGGACCGCGAGCCGGTGGTAGCGCGCCGGGATCTCCTCGTCGGGCAGTCCCGACGCGCGCAGCGCCTGCAGCACCTCTTCCATGACCAGCCGGGAACCGGTGCCGCCCGACGCGTACCGTCCCCAGACCGCGGCGAGCTGGGGCTGCCCGCCGAAGGCGTCCCTCAGGCGCAGGGCCAGGGCCGTGATGCGCTGCTTCCAGTCGCCCTCGGGGCGGTGGCCCTCCATGGCGGCCAGGAGGATCCGGTCGGCGACTGCGCGCAGCAGTTCGGTCTTGCTGCGGAAGTGCCGGTAGAGGCTGGATGAATCGGTCCCGAGGGCCGCTGCCAGCTTGCGCACGCTGAACGACTCCGCGTCGCTCGTGCGCAGCAGCTCCGCCGCCGCGTCCAGGATCTCGTCGGTCGACCAACGCCTTCGGCCCGCCATCTTGCTCCTCTCGCCAACACCCAGCCTAACTTATGCACTTGGTGTTGCACGCACCGCGTGCATAATGAGGACATCGCTCACTCCGTGAACGCGAAAGGACGCATGACGTGAAGAACTCCTTGGATTCCGCGGCGCTGGACGCGGCCCTCGAAAACGTCCACCGCGCCGGAATGCCGGGCCTGTTCGCCGAGGTGCGCGACGGCGACCGGGTCTGGCGCGGCGCCGCCGGCGTCGCCGATGTCGACACCGGCCGCCCCGTCACCGCCGACATGCGCCACCGCGTCGGCAGCACCACCAAGACCTTCACCGCCGCCGCGGTGCTGCAACAGGTCGAGAGCGGTCGGATCGGGCTCGACACCCCGATCGGCCGGTACCTTCCCCGTCTGGTTCCGGGCGAGCGCGGGGACGCGATCACGGTGCGGATGCTGATCAACCACACCAGCGGCCTCGCCGAGTACCTCCCCTACGCCTACCCCTCCCTCAAGGCCTACCCGGACCTCGCGCGCACCGGGCCCCAGAGCCTGGACGACCACCGGCTCACCCGCTTCGACCCCCTCGAACTGATCGCCATGGGGGTCGGCGCCCCTGCCGTCGGCGCCCCGGGCGGCACTCCGGGGGTGTACTCCAACACCAACTACCTGCTCCTCGCCCAGCTCCTGGAACAGGCGACCGGCACCACGGCCGAGCGGTACATCACCCGTAACGTCATCGAGCGGGCGGGGCTCCGGGACACCGGATTCCCCTCCGGGCCGCACGTCGACGGGCCGCATTCGCAGCTCTACGAGGCGTGGTTCGGCATGATCGACCCGCCGCGCGACTACAGCGTCTTCGACATGTCGTGGGTGGGGCCGTCGGCTTCGCTGGTATCGACCGTCTCGGACCTCAACCGCTTCTACGGCATGCTGCTGGCCGGGAAGATCGTCAGCCCGTGGTCACTGGAGCAGATGCAGCGGACCGTCCCGATCATCTCCCAAGAGCTGAAGACGATCGACTACGGACTCGGCCTGCACCCGATGGCGGCTCCCGGCCAGGACACCTTCTGGGGCCACGGCGGCACGGTCTGGGGCGGTGGAGCACTGGCCATGACCCGCGCCGACGGCTCGCGGCAGATGGCGGTCGCGGTGAACATGCAGAGGTGGAACAGGCTCGACTCCTCCGGCCGGCCGCAGCCCCATCCCATCGACGACGCGCTCGCGCGTCTGTTCCACGTGGCGATGTACGGCTGACCCGATCGCAGGGCCTTGTCACCGGCGGCGGCGCACACCCGGAAATGGCTCAGGGCCGTCAGACCCCGGTGGTCTGACGGCCCTGTTCGGCCCGCGCACGGTCAGGCCTTGTCGAAGGTGTTCTTGGCCCAGAGGTAGGAGACGGCGGCGATGCCGACGCACCAGGCGGTCGCGATGGCGGCGCTGTTGCCGATGGGGGTGCCGAGGAGGAGGCCGCGGACGGTTTCCATGATCGGGGTGAAGGGCTGGTACTCGGCGAACCAGCGGATCGCGGTCGGCATGGAGTCGGTCGGGACGAAGCCGCTGCCGAGGAAGGGCAGCAGGATCAGCGGCATCGGGGCGTTGCTGGCGGCCTCGGGGGTCGGGGACTTCAGGCCGAGGGCGACCGACAGCCAGGTGACGGCCACGACGAACAGGGTGAGCATCCCCGCGGCGGCCAGCCATTCGACGGCGGTGGCGTTGGGGTCGAAGCCGATGGCGAGGGCGACGCCGATGATGGCGGCCAGGCCGATGAGCTGCTGGATGACGCTGCCGACGACGTGGCCGGTGAGGACCGAGGCGCGGGAGATCCGCATGGTGCGGAAGCGGGCGATGATGCCCTCGGTCATGTCGGTGGCGACCATCACGGCGGTGCCGGTGGCGGCGGTGGCCGCGCCCATGAGCAGGATGCCGGGAACCACGTAGTTGACGTAGACCTCGCGGCCGCCGCCGAGGCCGGCGCCGAGGGTGCCGCCGAAGACGTACACGAAGAGCAGCAGCAGGACGACGGGGGTCGCGATCAGCTGCACCGTCATCGACGGGTAGCGCAGCAGGCGCTTGAGCTGGCGGCGGACCATGGTGGAGGAGTCGCGCGCGGCGAGGGCGAGGGTGCTCATCGGAGGGTCTCCTTCTGTTCGGTCTGCTGCCCGGTGAGGGTGAGGAACACGTCGTCGAGGTCGGGGGTGTGGACGCTCATCCCGGCCACCTCGACGGAGCGTTCGTCCAGGAGGGCGAGGAGTTCGCGGATGGTGCGGACGCTGCCGTCGCTCGGGACCTGGAGGGTGAGGGCCTCGGGGTCGGCGGTGGCTGCGCCGCCGACGAGCCGGCTTGCCGCGTCGAGCAGGTGGGTGTCGGTGAAGGCGAGCCGGACGTGGCCGCCGGGGATGAGCCGCTTGAGTTCGTCGGCGGTGCCTTCGGCTATCAGCCGTCCGTGGTCGAGGAGTGCGATCCTGTCGGCGAGTTCGTCGGCCTCCTCCAGGTACTGCGTGGTGAGGAAGATGGTGACCCCGCCGGCGACGAGCTCCCGGACGATCCCCCACATCGAGCGGCGGCTGCGCGGGTCGAGGCCGGTGGTGGGCTCGTCCAGGAAGATCAGGCGGGGGTCGCCGACCAGGGTCATGGCCAGGTCGAGCCGGCGCTGCATGCCGCCGGAGTAGGTGCCGGCCGGCTTGCGTGCCGCGTCGACCAGGTCGAAGCGGTCGAGGAGTTCGGCGGCCTTGCGCCTGCCCTCGCTGCGGGAGAGGTGCTTGAGGTCGGCCATGAGGAGCAGGTTCTCCTCGCCGGTGAGGAGCTTGTCCACGGCCGAGTACTGGCCGGTGACACCGATGGCGCCGCGTACGTCGTCCGGCCGGCGGGCCAGGTCGTGGCCGGCGATGCGGACGGTGCCGCCGTCGGCCTGGATCAGGGTGGACATGATCTGGACGGTCGTCGTCTTGCCGGCGCCGTTCGGGCCGAGCAGCGAGAAGACGGTTCCTTCGGGGACGGCGAGGTCGACGCCGTCGAGGACGGTCTTGTCGCCATAGGACTTGCGCAGTCCGTGCGCGGCGATGGCCAGGTCGGTCATGAGGGGTGCTCCCTGTCGGCAGGCTGGGCGGGCGAGCGGGGCTAAGCGGGGCGGGCGCGCTCAGAGGCTGCGGGCGGTGATGTCGCCGTACGAGGTGGTGGCGCGGATGTCGAGTTCGGCGGTGCCGTCGTTCTTGAGGGTGTTGCCGATGCGGCCGTAGGAGGTGCCGGCGCCCAGGGAGGCGGAGACCCCGCGGGCGGCGGTGACCGAGATGTCGCCGGACTGGGTGCTGAGCACGAGCGCGCCGCGCACGGCTTCGGCGATCCGGATGTCGCCCCGGGCGGTGCTGATCTCCGCGGGGCCGCCCAGCCGGCCGACCTCGACGTCGCCGTCGACCGCGGTGAGGCGCAGGCTCGCCGCTTCGTCGATCTTGATGCTCCGGTACGCGCCGTCGAAGGCGATGTCGCCGAGGCGGCCGACGCCGCGGAGCTCGCATGCGGCGCTCTTGGCCTCGATACGGGAGCCGGCGGGCAGCTGGACGGTGACCTCGACCGCGCCGGAGGAACCGAAGAGCTGGTTCTTGGGCTCGGGGGTGCGGATCTGCAGGACGCCGTCGGCGTAGGTGACGGTGGTCTGCTCGGCGGTCTGGATGTCGCGGTTCTTGGCGGGGTTGGCGGGCCGGACCTCGACGGTGGCGTCGGCGCGGTCGGCGGCGATGAGCTGGATGCGCCCGGCGGGGATGTCGAGGACGGCGGAGACCGGGGCGGCGGTGGCGAACTTCTGCATGGTGGTGCGCTCCTTCGTATGTGGCGCGGGCCCCTCGGCCCGTCGTTTCCAACGAGGGAAAAGCTACGTTGCGTTCAAGAAGACGGCAACAAGTTCGTTGCGCAGAATCTACATACACGCAGGTCAGATCACATAAATCGTTGCAATGGACCACAGTTCAATGCAACACTCCCCACGTCATCCGTTGCAATGAACTGAAGGTGAACGCTATACTTGGGACACCACGCACCACGAAGGAGGCCGCGATGCCCGGAGGCAGGCTCACCCAGCAGGAACGCCAGCAGATCGCGCTGGGACTGGCCGACGGCCACGCGTACGCGGAGATCGCCAGACGCCTGGACCGCCCGACCTCGACGATCACGCGCGAGGTCATGCGCAACGGCGGCCCCACCGGCTACCGCGCCGACCTCGCCCACCGCGCCACCGAACAGCGCGCCCACCGCCGCAGGCAGGCCGCGCCCCGGGAACCGGGCGCCGCCCCGCAGGCCTACGGGCGCGACGCGGAGGCGGTGCGTGCGTACGAGGAGACGCTCACCACCGTCTTCATGCAGTCGGGCACGCCCAAGATGATGGCCAAGGTGATGGCCTGCCTGTGCATCAGCGACTCGGGCGCCCTCAGCGCGTCCGAGCTGGTCCAGCGCCTCCAGGTCAGCCCGGCGTCCATCTCCAAGGCGGTGGCGTTCCTCGACAGCCAGGGCATGGTGCGCCGGGAACGCGACGAACGCCGGCGCGAGCGCTACGTCATAGACGACGACGTCTGGTACCAGTCCATGATGGCCAGCGTCCGCTCCACCGCCCACGTCGCCGAGACCGCACGGCAGGGCGTCGGCGTCCTCGTCCCCGGCACCCCGGCAGCCACCCGCCTCGAGAACGTGGCCCGCTTCCTGGACTTCGTCTCCGAGAGCCTCGCCCGCGCCGCCGAGCAGGCCCGCGAAGTCCTCTACACCAAGCCCGAAACCGGGGCTGAGGAACATCGGAGCGAAAACCGGCCCTGACCGGGCGGCGACCGCTCTGGGCTTCCCCCGGAGACAGAGACAAGAGGGACCACCGTGGCGGACCCCGGCATGTACGGCGAGGAGCTGTCCGAGCCCGCGGTCCGGGCCGCCGCGGCGTTCAGGGCAGCGCAGGCCCATGACGTTCTGGAGCTGGGGCCGGGCACGGCCGGGACGCGCTGTTCTTCGCCCGCAAGGGCTTCACCGTCCGGGCAACCGACTTCAGCCCCGTCGGCCTGGACAGCACGGACGCCCCGGCGGCCGAGGGGGCCGACGGGGCGTGAGCCGGGCGTGAGCGCGGCGGTGGGTCAGTAGCGGTAGTGGTCCGGCTTGTACGGGCCGTCCACGTCGACGCCGATGTACGCTGCCTGCTCCGGGCGCAGGGTGGTCAGCTTGACGCCGAGGGCGTCGAGGTGGAGGCGGGCCACCTTCTCGTCCAGGTGCTTGGGCAGCGTGTAGAC
>NZ_JBEYXK010000090.1:0-28097 GCF_040645035.1 Streptomyces sp. NPDC046876
CGGATCTGCCATGTCGTGGTGGTCGCGCGGGTACAGCATCAGCACCAGTGGCACGCCGACGCCCGGTATCCGGGCCAGTCGCCAGCGGTCGTCGAGCCAGATGCCTTCGTTGCGCGAGCGGCACTCGTCGCAGTCCGCCGGGTCTTCGCCGTGCCGTCGCGCCTCGGGCAGAACCGGCGGGCGGAGTGCGCAGACGCGTAGTCCGTCCGCCTCGAAGGGGCTGACGTCCCATCCGGTCATCCTTGCCAACGGAAGCCGGAGCTCGTCATCCGCAGCCGCACGTGCGTGGTCGTAGAACTCATCGGGTCGCAAGGCCATGATCGTAAGACCAGCCGTGCCCTGCCGTCCGCTGGCGGCGCTCGCCCGCACGTACGGCGCCCCCGGGGCATTCCCGTCAGGGGAGCGCCCGTGGCATGGAGTGCAGCATCTCCAGCCGGCGCTGCACGGCTTCCGTGGCTCCCGGTCGCTGTCCGGGGACACTGCGTCGGAGCGAGACCAGGCGGGGGCCGAGATCTCGAGCGCGCTGCGGGTCCCGGAGTTGCTGCCACTGGTGGTGCGCACGGTCCACTGCGGCCTGGACTGCAGGGGCATCCGGGGCCTGGTGGCGAGCGAGGCGGGCGCCGGCTGCCGCCATCCACAGCTCGCAGCTTGATCCCGGATCGTCGGCGAGGTGGGCGAGATCGGCCCGCACCTCCAGCCAGTGGATGGCCTGCGCGGATCCCGGACCATGCGTCTGCAGCGCCCAGGCCTCCCATCGCGCGGCGAGCGAGGCGGCTTCACCGTGCCGCCCCGCGTGCGCGGCGGCGAGGATCGCGGGCAGCGGGTCCTCAGCGGCACCGTCGAGGGGCGCCGCCGTGGTACCTGCCGGAACCGGAGCCGGCATGCTGTCGACGGCGAGGAAGAGCGCCCCGTCATGGCAGGCTTCGGCGGCGGCCTTCGCGTGGAGCTCAGGCAGCGGCGGGGTCAGACCGCTGCGCCACGTGCCGGCCACAGCCTTCAAATAGGCCGGCCGGGCGAGCCGGCGACGGGACAGCGCCGGCGCCACGCGGCCGTAGAGGGACACCCCGGGGCCGAGGGTGAGGCCGTGCGCGCGGATCTGCCGCCACGCATCGGGGTCGGCGATCAGGTCGACGATCGCTCTGGTGCAGTTCGGGCGGCGTGGCTTGAGCTCGTTGACCAGCCACTCCCACGGCAGCGCGGTGTACCGCAGGGTCGCCGGTGTGGTCCGGGCCAGGGCAAGGTGGATTCGGCCCTGCTTGCCGTCGATGTGCAGCTGCCCGGCGAGGAGGAGGCTCAGCGGTCCGGGGGCGGCGGCAGCCGCCCGTACGCGGGTGAGAACGGTCTGCTGGTCCGCCGGGTCGGCAAGTTCGACGATCGTGCCCGCCGCAGTCCGGGTCAAGGTACTGGGCGGGACAGCCGCGAGGGTGGGCAGAGCATCGGTGGCGTCAATGAGCCGGCCCTTGCCTGTCGGTGCAGCCGCGAGCAGCAACGCGGTCCCCGTCGTCTTCTCCCCTGTGATCACATCAGCACCGTACGCCCTCACCCCCTCGACCGGCCCGGCCGGCGTCCGGCAGGCAGGTCGTGAAACAGCTCATTCCCATCGGGCGGGAGGTGCCGGGACCGAAAGGTCAGGGCATCAGAGGGGCGAAGAGGCCCTCTTCCGCGTCGTCGAGAACGAAGCCGTTGTCCAGACGGACGCGCACGGTCACCCGGCTGCGACGCTGTTCGTACGCGCGCCACTCCGGCTCCAAGGCCCCTACTTGCTCCTCGAGCTGCTTCTTGCTGGCGGGCGGCATCTGGGGGCCGTAGGCGTCGAGGAGAGACACGAGCCGGAGGTATTCGCGCGCCTCGGGCGTCTCCTCGCGGGGGTGCTCGGTGACGCGCTCGACGGTGCCCTCGTTGCCTGCTGCAAGGAGAAGGGAAGGGCCGTCGAGGCCACCGGCCAGCGGCAGCTGCAACTCACTCGCCAGCCGCACGCGCCGGCCCTCGTCCAGTGTCATGCGCCCATTAGGCCACATCAGGTGAGCTCGTAGACCCAGGGGCAACGCGTACGCCCGGCGGAAGCGGCGACGCTGTTCTGGGGTGGGGCCCGAAACGGCGGTGAAGCGGGGTGTGGTCTCGTACGCCGGCACGGTGAACTGCTTCAGGAAGCACCGAGCCCCCGGCCGTCCGGCCGGGGGCGGTGGTGGCGGGCCGGGCCCGCCTTCCCGGAGGGCCCGCCGCCAGGGGAGTGCGGCGGGCGCCCTCAGGCGTCCTCGCGCAGGTGCTGCGCCTGCGCGGTGAGCCAGGCCGGACGGACCATCTCCGCATTGCGTCCGGCGCCCTGCGCGGCCCGGTCCAGGGCGTCGGCGGCATCACGCGGGGCCGGCACCGCCCTGGCCCGGGCCGCTTCGGCGAGCGCCTGCGCCGCCGCGGCCTCGGCGGCCCCGGCGCGGTCCAGGGAGGCGGCCGCGCGCTCGGCCGTCTCGGCAGCCTGCCCGTACCGGCCCAGGGTCCAGTGCGCCCAGGCGGTGTTGTAGAGGCAGACGCCCTCGGTCCGCGGATTCTCCATGGCCGAGGCCGCGGTCAGCGCCTCCGCGAGGACGGCCAGGGCCTCCTCGGGCCGGCCCAGGGCGAGCAGGGCCACGCCCTGGGCGTTCAGCGCGTAGTCCGTAGCCTCCGGGACGCCCGCGGCCGCATAGGCGCGTACGGCCTCGCCGCCCGCCGCGATGGTCTCCTCCCAGCGGCCCAGCGTCAGCAGGGCCGTGAACCGGGCGTTCCAGGAGCGGGCCTCGGTGAGCCGGTCCCCGGAAGCCGCGGCGAGCTCGCCCAGCCGGTCGGCGCCCGCCAGGGCGGCTTCGCCGTCGCCGAGGGTGCTGTGGGCGAGGCTGAGGCTGAGGACGGCGTGGGCCTCGGCTCCGGTGTCGCCGTTCTGCCGGGCCAGCTCGGCGGCTCGGGCCAGCGGGCCGGTGGCGTCCCCCAGGCGCCCCAGCTGTCGGTGCGCGTCCCCGAGGCCGAACATGGCTTCCTGGAGCACCCGGCGGTCTTCGAGGCGCTCGGCCACCTCGGCGGCCTCCGTGAAGAGTTCGAGGGCGTGCGGCAGCGGGCCGCCGGTCAACCGGGCGTGCCCGAAGCCGATGAGATGGGCGAGACGTGCCCGGTCGTCGGTCACTTGTTCCTCCAGTGTCAGGTGCATCGAGATCGCCGCGAGCACGGAGCCGTGCCAGACCATCCATTCCCCGATGGCGCCGAGGACCAGCGCGGCACCGTCCATGTCCCCGGCCCGCACCCGGTGGTCGAACGCCCGCCGGTACGCCTGTACGTCGTCCAGCGTGCGCCAGTCCGGGCGCGGCGGGGCGGTCCGCGCGTACCACTCGGCCGCCCGCAGCTCCAACGCCTTCCGCCCCAGCGGCCCTTCGTCGGGAAGGGCGCCGTACGCCAGGTCGGCGTCCATCGGGTGCAGCGCATACGTACGGGTGCCCCGGTCCACGGACACCATGCGCATCCTCAGCAGGCGGGACAGGGCGCCGGCCGCGTCGAGGGCGGGCGCGGGGCCGCCGGTGATCCACTCGACGGCCTCCCGCGGGGCGGGGGTGCGCAGCACTGCGAGGACGTTCAGCACGCTGCGGCTGTCGGCGCCGAGGCGCCGGTAGCGGTCCTCGGCGAGGCCGGCGACCACGTCACCGCGCAGGGTGAAGTCCTCCAGCACGTCCTCCAGGGTCGGCAGCATCAGCGTGTCGTCGGCCATCGCGCCCACCAGCAGCTCCAGTGCCCGCGGCACCCCGTGGACGCGGACCGCCGCCCGGAGCAGCTGCTCGTCCGACAGCTGCGCCACTCCGAGGCTGCCGTCCTGGTCGAGTTCGCGCAGCAGCGCGACGGACTCGGCGGGCGGCAGCCCGTCGGACAGTTCGACCTCGGCGGCGAACCGGCGCAGCTCGGGCGGCAGCCGCAGCGGCAGCTGTGAGGTGATCAGCAGCCGAGGCGTGGCCCGCGCCCTGAAGAGGCAGTCGAAGAAGGCGTCGAGCTCCTCGTCGTCGAGCCGGCCGTCGTCCAGGAGCCGGTCCTCCAGGTTGTCGACCAGGATGACGAAGAGCCGGTCACCCATCGCGGCGAACAGTTCGCCGATCTTGTCCGGGACGGGCCGGTCGGTGGCCCAGACTTCCAGGAGGCGTGCTTCGTCTGCGGGGCCGAGGGCGCGGGCGCAGTCGAAGTAGAGGCGTTCGAGGGAGACCCCGGAGGTGCGGGTGCTCAGGTTGACGAGGCCCGCCGGCAGCGGCGCCTGCGCGTGGCCCGGCCACTCGCCGCGTTCCAGCATCTCCATGACCTTCGCGGCGACCGCGCTCTTGCCGATGCCGCGGCGTCCGGTGACGGTCACCATGCGGATGGCGGGGTCGGCGAGGTGGCGGCCGATCAGGTCCCGTGCCTCGGTCCGGTCCTTGAACAGCTCCAGTCCGTGTGCGACCGGCAGCCCGATGACCTTCGAGGTGGCCGGAGGGAACGGCTCGTCCGGGCCGGGCGGCTCGGCGCCCACGTCCGGCAGCGCCGCCGGATCGGGGATCGCCAAGAGCGCGGCCAGCTCCGCCCGGCGGGCCTCGGAGACTCCGTGCAGCGTGTGGTCGATGCGGACCGCGGTCAGCCGGCCCAGCCCTTCTCCGCGGTGGTGTTCGGCGACCACCCCGACGAGGTACGGCCCGGCCCATACGGCGGCCCCGGACATGCCGGACCACGGTGACACGGCGGGGTCGGGGTCCGCGGCCGCCACCGGCACCGTGATCTCGAGGGTGCCGGTACGCAGGTTGGACAGGGCGGCCACGGTCCCGTCGGCCTGGTGCAGTTCCCGGAACTGCCGGCCGTCGGCGCCCCGCCGGCGTTTCCACAGGGGGAAGCCCGCTGCGTGGACGTCGATGACGGCGTGGCGGTCGTCGCCGATGCGGCCGAACCGCGCGGGCGACACGGGCGCGGCGCCCGCCGGGGGCGTGAAGGCCAGCACCGCCACGTCGGTGGCCGGATCCGACCAGGCGAGCTCCGCCTCGGCGGCCCACTGGCCCGGCCGGTCGGCGTCGAAACGCACCCGCACCGCCGCGGCCCCCGCCACCACGTGGAAAGCGGTCAGCACCGCCGCCCCACCGACCCGGTACCCCGAGCCGCGCCGCCCGCCTCCGGCCGAGGTGGTGACGATGACCTCGGCGATGCGGTGCGGGTCCAGACCGCCGTGCCCGGCGGCCGCGTCAGTCCTCACCGAGCAGCTCGTCCCCGGAGATCAGGGCCACCTGCTCCGGCGCGTCCGCCCGCACGGGCTGGAGCGTCAGCGAGAGCTTCTGGGTGACCGTGGCCGAGCGCTTCGCCGAGGCGCCGGCGTCGAACACCCAGAACCTCACCTTCACGCCCGGTTCGCTGGTCCGCTCCACTCCCACGGTCAGTTCCAGTTCCACGCGTTCCGCCTTGAACTTCAGGTCGGAGTCCTCCCCGTCGGACATCGCCCGGCTCAGCTCCCGGCGCAACTGCGTGATCATGTCCGCCAGCTCGACCGCATCGTTCACAGGCAAGGCCCCCCAAACCGGTTCCGCACATCAACTACCGACGATAGTAGGGAACATCATCGCGCATCACCCCGCAGGGCAGACCGTTCCGCCGTCGCCGGCCGGCCGGGCGTACCCTTCGGCATCTCGCCGAGTGGCGGTGTTCCATGGCGAAGGCGGGTAGGGCTGCCCGGTCGTGCAGCGATGAGCGTGCGGATCAGGGAACCGATGGGGGAGGAACTGTGGCGTTCTTGGATCAGCTGTCCGCTCTGGTGGGCGTCGTGGTCGGTTCGATCGGCTCGTACGCCGTGCAGAGCCTGACCGAGCGTCGGCGGTGGAAGCGGCAGCGGGAGGCGCGGTGGGACGAGAAGCGCTTCGAGACGTACGGCCGTTACGCCGGCGCCCTCAAGGCGCAACTTCGCGTCGCTCAACGCATAGGCGCTGCCTTGGGGTTCGCCGACGTGGCCGATCCGTTGCAGCCGGCCGACGGTCTGCCCCTGCTCGCCGATGCGGAGTCCCGCCGCGCGACCGAGTGGGAATCCGTCCTGCTCGTCGGGGACGCGGCGGCGATCGCGGCGGCGCGGCGCTGGCACGAGACGATCTGGACCATAGAGGTGCTCGTACGGGAGGGGCCGGTCGACGCCGAGATGTGGGCCAAGGCGCACCGGCTGGCGAGCTCGGCGCGTGATGCCTTCTACGAGAGCGCACGGCGTGACCTCGGCATCGAGGGAGATCCTCCGCCGTCCGGCGAGTGGCCGCGGCAGTGGCGGGCCGAACTCTCCGGATAGCGCCGGGCCGGCGCTCGGTCCAACCGCTGGTCGGGCCGCGGCGGTCGATCCTCGGGCCGAAGAGTCAGCCGTTCTCGCCGCCGTGCGTTGCCCGCCTCGTCCCACCGCTCGGGATGCGCGGGCCGCAGGGGCGGCGGAGAGTAGGAGAGGGAGCTCTCGGGCGCGGAGCCTTCAGGGGCGGATCCTTCGGCAGACCGGGAGGACCCGAGGTGACCGACGTCCCGACGCCCGACCGGACGGCTGAGCCTCCCATGGCGGAGGCGGCCTTCCGCTCTCTCCACGCCGAGCTGCTCCGGCGGGCGTATACCGGCGACGAGCGCCGACGCGGAGCGCTGGCCCATCTGACCCCCGAGCGTGTGGCCGCGGCCGCGGCCGGCGTGCGCCAGGGGCGCACGGTGTCGCTGGCCGCCCCCATCGAGACGTGGGCGGGGCCGGACGATCCGCAGCCCGCCGTGCACCGCCTGATCGCGCCGATCGCGCCGATCGCGCCGGAGACCGGAGCCCCGGGGGTGCACTTCGCCCTGGACCGGTTCGCCATGAACGTGCACGGGGACGCGCACACCCATCTCGACGCGCTGTGCCACGTCGTGTTCGACGGCGAACTCCACGGCGGCCTCCCGGAGGGCCGCCTGACGGCCGGCGGCGCCCGCGGGATCACCCTGGACCTGGTGCGCGACGGGATCGTCGGCCCCGGGGTCCTGCTGGACGTCCCGCGGCTGCGCGGCGTCCCGTGGCTGGAGCCCGGCGACAGCGTGACCGCCGACGACCTCACGGCGGCCGAGGAGGAGCAGGGCGTCCGGGTCGAACCCGGCGATCTGCTGCTCGTACGCGTCGGGCACCGCCGCCGACGGGGGGAGAGGGGCGCGTGGGACGCCGCGCACGCCCGGGCGGGCCTGCATCCGGCGGGCATGCGGCTGCTGGCCGAACGACGCGTCGCCGTCCTCGGCTCGGACGGCAACAACGACACGGCCCCGAGCCCGGTGACCGGCGTCCCCTTCCCGGTGCACGTCCTGGCGCTGCACGCCCTGGGCATGCACCTGATGGACTACCTGGACCTGGAGGGGCTGGCCCGCGCCTGCGCGGAGCTCGGCCGCTGGCGGTTCCTCTGCGCAGTGGCGCCGCTGCGGCTGCCGGGTGCCACCGGCTCCCCGGTGAACCCCATCGCCGTCCTGTGACGGGGCCGTGCGGCGGCGAGGGGCCGCCCCGCCCCTCCGGGGTGCCCCACCGGCGCGGGGCGTATACGTTCGAAGGGGGATAAGGGGGACCCTGCCGCGACAGGCCCGCCGGGCGGCGGCACGCACGCACCGCAACCCGAGGACGGACGGTGGTCGCCGTGAACGACGCTCCGCACTACGACGTCATCGTCATCGGAACGGGGGCGGGCGGCGGAACGCTCGCCCACAGGCTGGCTCCGTCAGGGAAGCGGGTGCTGATCCTCGAACGCGGCGGCTTCCTCCCCCGCGAACGTGACAACTGGGATTCCACGGCCGTGTTCGTCAAGGGGAAGTACCGCGCGCCCGAGTTCTGGTTCGACCAGCACGGCCGTGCCTTCCCGCCCGAGGTCAACTACTACGTGGGCGGCAACACCAAGTTCTACGGCGCGGCGCTGTTCCGGCTGCGCCCGCAGGACTTCGGGGAGCTGCGCCACCACGACGGGATTTCCCCGGCCTGGCCGATCCGCTACGAGGACCTGGAGCCGTACTACACCCAGGCGGAGCACCTCTACCGGGTGCACGGCCGGCACGGCGAGGACCCCTCGGAGGGTCCGGCGAGCGCCCAGTACGCGTACCCGCCGGTGGAACACGAGCCGCGGATCCAGCAGTTGAGCGACGACCTGGAGAAACAGGGCCTGCGCCCCTTCCACCTGCCCATCGGTGTCGACCTGGATCAGGACGCGGCCGGCCGGGCGACCCCGTCCAGCGCATGCATCCGCTGCAACCGGGTCGACGGCTTCCCGTGCCTGGTGCGCGGCAAGTCGGACGCGCAGGTGGTCTGCGTGGAACCGGCGTTGAGCCACCCCAACGTGGAGCTCGTCACGAACGCCCATGTGCTGCGGCTCGACACCGACCCGGCCGGGCGCACGGTCACCACGGTCGTCGCCCGGCTGGCCGGCGGCGAGGAGGCGAGGTACTCGGCCGACGTGGTGGTCGTGGCCTGCGGAGCGGTCAACTCGGCGGTCCTGCTGCTGGCTTCGGCGAACGACCGGCACCCGCACGGCCTCGCGAACGGTTCCGACGTGGTCGGGCGGTTCTACATGCGCCACAACAACCTGGCCCTGATGGCCGTGTCCAAGGAACCCAACGACACGCAGTTCCAGAAGACCCTCGCCCTGCACGACTGGTACCTGGGCGCCGACGACTGGGACTACCCCCTCGGCGGCATCCAGATGCTCGGCAAGTCGGACGCCGAGCAGATCCACGGCGAGGCCCCGCGCTGGGCCGGCGCCGCGACCCCCGACATGCCCTTCGAGGTCATGGCCCACCACTCGGTGGACTTCTGGCTGTGCGGGGAGGACCTGCCGCTGCCCGACAACCGCGTCACCCTGGACGGCGACGGCGGCATCCACCTCGCGCTCGACGAGACCCGCAACACGGCCGGACTGAAGCGGCTGCAGCACAAGCTCCAAGGCATGCTGGGCCATCTCGGCATGCACGAACACCACCTGCTGGACCACAGCCTCTACCTGCACAAGGGCATGCCGATCGGGGCCACGGCACACCAGGCGGGAACCGTCCGCTTCGGCACCGACCCGGCCTCCTCGGCCCTGGACCTCAATTGCAAGGCGCACGAACTGGACAACCTCTACGTCGTCGACACGAGCTTCTTCCCGAGCATCGGCGCGGTCAACCCGTCCCTGACCGCCATCGCGAACGCCCTGCGCGTCGGCGACCACCTCCTCGAACGCATGGCCTGACCCACCGCGGGGCACCGCCGACCGGGCGAAGATCCGGCGCCGGGTGGAGCAAAACGCCTCGCGGTGGACCGCCACGCACCGGACGCGGTGGTTGGGTGGCGCCGGACCCGTCCGGGCGCCGTCGCCAGGACGGTGCGGGGTGGCGGTGCGGAGGAGGCAGGCAGTCGTGAGTTCCACCGAGGGCGTACCCCGGGGTGCGATCCCCGCGAACCTGCTCCGGGGCCAGAAGGCACTGGTGACGGGTGCGAACTCCGGGATCGGCAAGGCCACGGCCATCGGCCTGGGCCGGGCCGGGGCAGACGTGGTGGTGAACTACGTGGCCGGACGGGAGGACGCCGAGAAGGTCGTCGAGGAGATCACCTCCTTCGGGGTGCGGGCGGCGGCGTACGAGGCCGACGTGTCCGACGAGGCCCAGGTCGTGGCCATGACGGACCGCATGGTGGACGAGTTCGGAACCATCGACATCCTGGTCGCCAACGCCGGCCTCCAGCGGGACTCCGCCTTCACCGAGATGACCCTCGCCCAGTGGCAGAAGGTCATCGACGTCAACCTGACCGGGCAGTTCCTGTGCGCCCGAGAGGCGACGAAGGAGTTCCTGCGGCGCGGGGTCGTCCCGGAGGTCTCCAGCTCCGCCGGAAAGATCATCTGCATGAGCTCGGTGCACCAGGTCATCCCGTGGGCCGGGCACGTGAACTACGCCTCCTCCAAGGGCGGTGTGCAGATGATGATGGAGACCCTGGCGCAGGAACTCGCCCCGAAGAAGATCCGGGTCAACGCGATCGCCCCCGGCGCGATCCGGACGCCCATCAACCGCAATGCCTGGGACACCGAGCAGGCCGAGCAGGACCTGCTGAAGCTCATCCCGTACGGGCGCGTCGGCGAACCCGAGGACATCGCCCACGCGGCCGTCGGCCTCGCCTCCGACCTGCTGGACTACGTCGTGGGCGCCACGCTGTACGTGGACGGCGGAATGACCCTCTTCCCCGGCTTCGCCACCGGCGGCTGACCCCCCTCCGCGCCGGCCCTCGGGGACACACGCATGCACACCACGCTCCGCCTGCTGGCCGACGCACCGCCGCCGCAGGTGCTGCCGGCCCGATCGCTCATGGCCTTCACCCTGGCCTCGCACATCCTGCTGGTGCCCATGGGGGTGGCGCTGCCGCTGATCACCCTGATCATGCACGGGTACGGGCTGCGGCGCGGCGATGCCACCGCGCTGCTGCTGGCGCGGCGCTGGTCGGCGGTCATGGCGGTGCAGTTCGCGATCGGGGTCGTCACCGGCACCGTGCTGTCCTTTGAGTTCGGCCTGCTGTGGCCGGGTCTGATGGGCAGGTGGGGCGACGTGTTCGGGATCGGCTTCGGGGTCGAGGCCTGGGCGTTCTTCCTCGAGGCCGTGCTCATCGCCGTCTACCTCTACGGCTGGCGCCGGCTGCCGCCCCGCACCCACTTCCTGCTCGGGCTGCCGCTGCCGGTGGCCGCGCTGCTCGGTGCCTTCGGCATCCTGGCGGCGAACTCCTGGATGAACACGCCGCAGGGCTTCACCCTCGATTCCGGGGGCAACCCCGTCGACGTGGACGTGCGCAAGGCCGTTTTCACGCCGATGCTCGGGCCGCAGTACTGGCACTTCGTGGTGGCGATGCTGGTCACCGCGGGCTTCGTGGTGGCCGGTGTCTACGCCGCCGGCTGGCTGCGCGGCCGGCGCGACCGCTACCACCGCCTCGGCTTCACCGTTCCGTTCACCGTCGCGGCCGTCTTCACCCCGGTCCAGTTCGTGCTGGGCGACGCCATCGCCCGCGCCGTGTTCCACAAGCAGCCGGTGAAGTTCGCCGCCATGGAGATCGTCTGGAACACCGACACACACGTCCCCGAGTACCTCTTCGGCCGCATCCACACCGACGGGACCGTCTCCGGCGGCATCAGGATTCCCCAGCTCGACTCCATCCTCGCCGGCTTCAGCCCCGACACCGAGGTGCGCGGACTGTCCTCCGTACCGGCGGCCGACCGGCCGAACGCGGCCCAGGCCACCATCGCCCACTGGACCTTCGACATCATGGTGGGCATCGGCTCGGTGCTCGTGCTGCTCGCCCTCTGGTACGCCGCCGTCTGGTGGAGACGCCGTAGGCCACCCGCCTCGCCCTGGTTCTACCGGAGCGCCGCCTGCGCCGGAGCGGCCAGCCTCATCGCCGTCGAATGCGGCTGGATCACCACCGAGGTGGGCCGGCAGCCCTGGATCGTCTACCAGAACATGCGGGTCGCCGAAGCGGTCACCGCAACCCGCTCCACCGGCCTCTGGAGCATGTTCGGGCTGGTCGTCGTGGTGTACGTCTTCATCTTCGGCTCCTTCCTCGCCGTGCTCCTGAAGATGCGCACCCGATGGCGCCTGGACGGCGAACGCAGCGCGGGGGCAGGCCCGATGGAGACACCGGAGACCGGCGCCCCCTACGGCCCCCGCTCCGCCGTTGCGATCGGCGGCGCCCCTGCTCCGGGGAACGCCGACGGCACGTCACCGGGCGAGGACGGCAGGCCGTGACCGCCGCGGGCCTGGTCGCCTTCGTCCTGCTGCTCGCGGTCGCCGCCTACACCTGCGCCGGCGGCACCGACTACGGGGCGGGCTTCTGGGACCTGACCGCGGGCGGCGCGGAGCGCGGAAGGCGCCCCCGGTGGCTCATCGACCACGCCATGGCCCCCGTCTGGGAGGTCAACAACGTCTGGCTCGTCTTCGTCCTCGTCATCATGTGGACCGGGTTCCCCGTCTTCTTCCAGGCGGTGTTCTCCGCGATGTGGCTGCCGCTGGCCCTCGCCGCCGTCGGCATCGTGCTCCGCGGCGCCGGCTTCGCCCTGCGCAAGCCCTCCCGCAGGATCGCCCGACGCCGAGTCTACGGCGCCGTGTTCGCGATCTCCTCGCTCCTCACCCCCTTCTTCCTCGGCGCCGCCGTGGGCGGGATCGCCTCCGGCCGCGCCGCACCGGGCACCGAGCCGACGGCGCACGCCTGGTCCAACCCCACCTCCGTCGGGTTCGGCCTGCTGGCCGTCGTCGCCACAGCCCTGCTCGGAGCGGTGTTCCTGGCTGCGGACGCCGTCCGCTACGGAGCCCCCGACCTGCACGCCTACTTCCGGCGACGGGCCCTGGCCGCCCTCGCCGCCGTCGCCGTGCTGGGGGCGGTCACCCTCGCCGTCGTCCACGGCGACGCGCCCCACCTGTGGCACGGCCTCACCCACGGTGCCGGCCTGTTCTTCGCCGTCATGTCCGTGCTCTCCCTCGCCGTGACGGCCTGGCTGCTGCTGCGCACCACCGGGGCGTGGTCCCGGGTCTCGGCTGTGGGGATCGTCGCCGGCGCCGTCCTCGCCTGGGGCACGGCGCAGCACCCGTACCTGGTCCCGCGCTCGCTGACGGTGGACGAGGCGGCGGGGGCCCCCTCCACCCTGCACTGGCTGATCATCGTGACCGCCGTGGCCGTCGTCCTGGTCTTCCCCGCCGTCGCCCTGCTCTACCGCCTCGACACCCGCGGCGAGCTGGAGCCCCTGGCCGACGCCGACCTGAGGCGGGAGGGCCCGCAACACGAGGCCTGACGCGCTCCGTACCGGCAGGCCCGCGCGCTAGTGCGGCCGGGCCCGCTCCAGAGCCGCGTTCAGGGTGATCGCCGCGTCGATGAGGGCCAGGTGGGTGAAGGCCTGCGGGAAATTACCCAGTTGGCGGCCGGTCGGGTCGATCTCCTCGGAGTACAGGCCCAGGTGGTTGGCGTAGCCCAGCATCTTCTCCAGGACGAGCCGGGCCTGGTCGATCCGGCCCGCCCGGGCGAGCGCGTCCACGTACATGAAGGTGCACAACGAGAAGGTGCCCTCGGAGCCGCGCAGGCCGTCGGGCGACGCCTCGGGGTTGTACCGGTACACCAGGCTGTCGGTGACCAGTTCCTGCTCCATCGCATCGAGGGTGGAGGCCCACATCGGGTCCTGCGGGGTGAGGAAGCCGACGGTGGGCATGCGCAGCAGCGACGAGTCCAGGACCCTGCTGCCGTAGTGCTGGACGAACGCCCCGCGGTCCTCGTTCCAGCCCTCCACCATGACCTGTTCGAAGATCCGGTCCCGGGTGTCCCTCCAGCGCCCCGCCGGCACGGGGCGGCCACTGGCATCGGCGAGCCGCAGCGCACGGTCGAACGCCACCCAGGACATCACCCGGCCGTAGGTGAAGTCCTGGCGGCCGCCGCGGGTCTCCCACAGGCCCTCGTCGGCCTGGTCCCAGTGGTCGGCCAGCCAGTCCAGGAAGTGGATCATGCCGGTCCATCCGTGGTACCCGAGGTGGAGCCCGTGGCCGTGCGCGAAGGAGATGCTGTCCATCGCCTCCCCGTAGATGTCCATCTGGAGCTGGGTGGCCGCCCCGTTGCCGATCCGTACGGGGGACGAGCGTTCGTAGCCCTCCCAGTGGTCGAGGCTCTCCTCCTTCAGCTGAGAGGAGCCGTCGACCGCGTACATGATGTTCAGCGGCCCCGTTTCCCCCTCGCCGCCCGCCCGTTCCTTGATGCGGTCGTCAAGCCACGCGATGAACGCCTTCGCCTCCTCCGTGAACCCCATGCCGAGCAGGGCGTACACGGAGAAGGAGGCGTCCCGGATCCACGTGTACCGGTAGTCCCAGTTGCGCTCGCCGCCGAGCTGCTCGGGCAGCCCCGTCGTGGGGGCGGCGACCACGGCGCCGGTGGGGGCGTAGGTCATCAGCTTCAGGGTCACGGCGGAGCGCTCCACCGCCTCCCGCCAGCGGCCGGTGTAGCGCGACGCGCTCAGCCAGGACCGCCAGTAGCCGATGGTGCTGTGGAACAGCTCCTCGTACTCGTCGACGCGGATCTGGCGGGGCGGCCCGTCGGCGGCGGACTCCAGGAGCAGCCCGCGCTGCTGCCCCGCCTGCAGGCGGAGGGTGAGGTGCAGGTCCTGGGCGCGGTCCTCGATCAGGCGGCCCAGCTGCTCGTCCTCCGGTTCGCGTATCGCGTGCAAGGTCAGGGTCGTCCCTCCGGTGGAGAACACCGCCCCGCTCTCCGTGAGGTGAAGGTCGTGCGGCGTGCGCCCGTAATCGAACCGGGGTGCGACTTCGACCTCGAAGGTCATGCTGCCGCGCACGCAGCGGACCATGCGCACGAGCCGGTGCCGGTCGGTGGCCTTGGTGCCGGTCAGCGGCATGAAGTCGACGACCTCGCCGGCGCCCGCCTCCGTCATGAACCGGGTCACCAGGACCGCGGTGTCGGGCAGGTACAGCTGCTTGGTCGCGTACGTCGTATGGGCCGGACGGACCGTGCAGTGGCCGCCCTTGCCCTTGTCCAGCAGCGCCCCGAACACACTCGGCGAATCGAAGCGCGGACAGCAGAACCAGTCGACCGTCCCTTCGGAGGTCACCAGCGCCGCGGTCTGCAGGTCACCTATCAGGCCGTGGTTCTCGATCAGCGGGTACTCGTCCATCAGGGCGCCCCTTCCGGCATGCGTCGCCGCCCGGATCTCGGCTCCTCGACCAGCGTATGCCGGACACACGGCACCGTCCCGCCGGGCCGCCCCCACCCTTGTACGCCGTACGGCACCGGGCCCGTGGGAGGACGCCGACGGGCCCGGGGACCCCGTGCCTCATACACCGACCCTGGTCGGATGCGTGCCTGGCCCATGCGCGAGGGAGGCGGAAGCATCCACGGTGTCGGTGGAACGTTCACCTGGTCCGTCGCCCGCCGTCTTGACCTGCTTGCGGTAGGCCCCCGGCGGCGATCCGAAGTGTCGTTTGAAGGCTTTGGCGAAGGCGAACTCCGACGTGTACCCCGTGCGCTGCGCGATCGTGCTCAGCGGGTCCGGCGATCGGTGCAGCAAGCGCGCCGCGGTGGCCATCCGCCAGTTGGTCAGGTAGGTCAACGGCGGCTCGCCGACCACCGAGGCGAAGCGGCGGGCGAACGCCGCGCGGGACAGCCCGGCGCGGGTGCCCAGGGACTCCACGGTCCAGGGATGCCCGGGATCGTCGTGGATCGCCTTCAGGGCCGGGGCGACTGCCGGGTCGGTCAGCGCGGCCGCCCACCCCCGGGTCCGCTCCTTCGGGAGTTCGGCGTACCACGACCGCAGGATGTACAGCAGCAGCAGATCGACGAGCGCCGTGACGACCGCGTCCGAGCCCGGCTGCGGCGCGTGGAACTCCGCACACAGCTGATCGACCGCCGAGCGCAGCACCGGGTGGCGGCCGGGAACCGCGGGAAGGTGGATGACCTCCGGCAGATCGCTGAACAGCGGATGCGGACGATCGACGTCGATCGCGTACGCGCCGCACACCAGCACCGTGCGCGGCCCCGGTCCCTCCACGGTGACCTGGCCGATCGGCGAGGAACGGTCCACCCGCTCCGGTACGAAGTCCACCGGATCGCGGTCCGGCACGTCGCACAGGGTGTGTCCGCTGCCCCGCTGCAGGAACACGATGTCGCCGGGGCCGAGCGCGAGCGGTTGGCCGTGCGGTGGCAGCAGGTGGCAGTGCCCTTCCACGACCACGTGGAATCCGGCTCCTGAGATGGGTTGGAACCTCAGGGCCCACGGGGCGTGCGCGTCGGTGCGAGTCACCATCGGGCGTCCCGTGCGCAGGACTTCGAGGGTGTCGCTCAAGATGTCCATAGCGCCACTCTAGTGCCAGTGGGGCGAGACGATATGACAGTCAATCGAGATCTTTGGTCATTCACCGTCTCGATGCGCAGGCGTACGTTTCTTGCCATGGCGGTTGTCGAACCCCGGCACCGCATCGAGATCGACGAAGGAATGGATTCCATGTCTCTGGCCGGCAAGAAGATCGTGATCATCGGTGGAACCTCCGGCATCGGCTTCGCGGTAGCCCAACAGGCCGCGGCAGCCGGCGCGGACGTCGTGGTCGCCTCCAGCAATCAGGACCGCGTGGACGCCGCGGCGAAGCGGTTGGGCGAGCCGGCCGAGGGCCGCCGCCTCGACGTCGCCGACGGCAACGCCATCGCCGCGTTCTTCGAGCAGGTCGGGGAGTTCGACCACCTCGTCTACACCGCGGGCGAACCTCTGCTGATCAAGCCGTTGGTCGACACCACCCCGCAGGAGGCCCGAGCCGTTTTCGAGCGCCGGTTCTGGGGCGCGTTCCTCTCCGCCAAGTACGCCGCACCGCGACTGCGCGACGGCGGCTCGATCACTTTCAGCTCCGGTGTCCTCGCGATCCGCCCGCTGTCCGGAACCGCGCTCACGGCAGGTATCACGGGCGGCATCGAGGCCCTGTCCCGGGCCCTCGCCGTCGAACTCGCCCCTCTGCGCGTCAACGTGATCCAGCCCGGTGTGATCCGTACCGAGCTGTGGGACGGCAGCGTCCCGGACCCGGAGGCTTTCCTCCAGGGCGCCGGGTCCGAGCTGCTCACGCGCCGTGTCGGCACTGCCGAGGAAGCCGCGGCGGCCTATCTCTTCGTCTTGGCCAACGACTACGTCACCGGCACCACGCTCGCGATAGACGGCGGCGCGGCACTGGTGTGACAGAGGCGCCGCAGCGCGGCGATCTGGTTCTCGGTCAGGGCCTCGGTGCCGTCCGGCGGGGCTATCCGTCGAGGTACCGGTGTCTGGTGTCGGCGGACGAGATGACGAGCCGGCCGTCACGGACCTGCCACTCCGTCGTCCCCTCGACTTCGTGGCCGGCGAGGAACAGCCCCCGAATGCGGTCCCCGTCGTCGTCTGACGCCGGGATCCGGGCGATCTCTCTCACCTGGTCCGTGAACCAGTCCAGGGCCGACTCGCGGATGTCGGCACCGTAGAAGACGTAATGGGTCCAGTTGACCTGCTGCCGAGGTGTGCTCCAGCCGCCGGAGTAGTAGTCGTCTGCATGCGACGAGATGATCTCTTGGACGGTGGCGAGTTGCGCCGCGTCGCACTCCAGCCATCCTCTGACCGACACGTAAACGCCCATGCGCATGTCCTCTCTGCCACTGTCAGTCCTGCTTCGAGAGCCGTCGGCTGCCAAGGCGCCCCCGGTCACCGGCTGCGGCTCGACCCGCTTCCATTGTGACGGCGGCGGTGACGGCGGTGGCGATGCCGGGAGTTGGACGGCGACCGGCGCGACAGCTCGGTGGCGGGAAGCCGTTCGACGTCGCCGGTGCGCCGGGCGCTGTCCTCCTCCAGGCCGTGGCAGACGGCGGGGGTCGCGCGGGTTGGGGCTGTCCGCGCACCACACGGCCGCCGCCTGCTCGTCGCACAGGTACGGATTCGGCGGCGCGACCGGGGGTGGCGGCGGGTTCACGGGCGGCTGGGGCACGCGGCCCTGCGACAGTTCCTGAAGCCGGCCCGCGAGATCCGTCCAGCCGGGGTTGACGAGGTAGAGGCTGTTCACCGTGTCGGCAACGGCCTTGGCATACGTCCACGGGCCCACCGGGCGCTCCCGCAGCCGCTGCATCAGCCGGTCGAACTTGTCGCGGGTGGCTTCCGGCTGCCCGGGGAAAAGCGCAGCGGGCCGTGGGGGCGGAGCCGCACAGGGCGCGGAACCGGTCCAGGGTGGCCGCCGCCGTGCGGTCCGAGCCCAATGCGCAGCAGGCCGTAGGAGACGCCCAGGTAGTTGAGCTGCGGGTCGCCCACCGCCCGGCGGAGCAGCTCGAGGTACCGGGCGGTGTCGGCGGTCGACACGTGGCGCAGCAGGCCCGGGTCGCGCTTCTCGCGGCGCCGGCCGAGGTCCTCGTAGGCGT
This sequence comes from Streptomyces sp. NPDC046876, assembly GCF_040645035.1. NCBI lineage: Bacteria > Bacillati > Actinomycetota > Actinomycetes > Kitasatosporales > Streptomycetaceae > Streptomyces > Streptomyces sp. NPDC046876. Next base: position 17,882 of record NZ_JBEYXK010000090.1, read on the forward strand.
CGATCCAGGTCTTCCGCTCCTTCCCGCCCACCGGGAAGCCGCCCGGTTTGCCGGCGGGCCCAGGTGCCGGCCTCCTTGGCGCTGTCGAAGCAGTTCACGGCTGTGCTGCTGCCGATTCCGCGGGGGTCCCAGGGCCGCCCCGGACCCGCGGGTGGCGACGGTCAGCAGTGAGGGCCAGCGCCTCGCCCGTTTCGACATGCGCAACCTCAATGCCGACGGCCTGACCGGAGGGAGCTACGTCGTGCCCGACGGGCCGTTCCAGCTCCGCGGCGAACCCGTCCTCCGCAGCCGGGGGCGCGCCATCCAGGCCGCAGCACCGACGCGGCGTGCTGCGGGACAAGCGCCCCCCGTGTTGAACGCGTTCAAACCCTCTGGCAGCATGGGCGACGAGAGAATCTGCAGGGCTGCGGGGATGTGGATCCGCCTGCCCTGCTGGCCGCCAGCCGCAGCACTTCTTGAAAGCCGGACAGGGCTGGTCCGGTGTCAGGTCGGCATACGGACCGCAGCCTCAGCTGCCGGCCAGGGCGCGGCCCAGGAGGGGGAGCAGGCGGTCCCAGTGGCGCTCGAGCCCGGAGGCGCTGAAAGCGTCGGTATCGGACATGGTGAAGCCGTGGACGGTGTGGGGGTAGATCTCGGAGGTGTAGGGGACGCCCGCGGCATCCAGGGCCTGGTCGAGGTGGACTTCTGCGGTGAGCCGAGAGAAAAGGTCGGGGCCGTCAGCACCCACGGGGCCGTGGAACGCCGCGACGGCGGCCACCCGGCCCGGGTGGGCCGCGGCGGTGCGCATCGCCAGGAGACCGCCGATGCAGTAGCCGGTCACCGCGACCGGGCCGGCGCCGACCTCGGGCCGGCTGGTGAGGAACTCGAGGTAGGCGTCGGCGTCGCTCAGGACGCGGTCGGCTGTGTGCGCCTGGACCAGGGGCATCAGCTGGGCCGTGATCTGCGGGCGGACCTGTTCTCCGATGTGCTCGGGAAGTTCGATCAGCGGTGCCGGGCCGTGCCGGTAGAAGGGGTTGGGGACGAGCACGTAATACCCGTGCCCGGAGAGCTCGCGGGCCAACTCCCGCAGTGCGGGCCGGATGCCGAAGCCGTCGGCGTACATCAGCACTCCCGGGTGCTGATCGCCGTGATCGGGAAAGGCGGCGAACGCGTCGGCCTGACCGTCCGCGGTGGGAATCTGCAGCGTCTTGGTGGGCATGGCCCCTCCTGTCGTGGTTGATGCGTCGAACCTGTGATCAACACGACGGAGGCGGAGCTCGCGCAGCAGCGCAAGATCCTCGATCGAACAGCGGGCCCAATGGACGGGACGGGGGCGATCACCTCGGCGGATCCGGTGGGGCTACACAGTCGGCCCGTTCGGAACGGCGGCCGGCCGCGCTGCGCATCGGGGACGAAACACCCAGTCAGGGGCCCGCGTTGAGTTCGGCCACGATCGAGGCGGGGGTGTGTCCGCTGCCGTCGGACAGGCGGTGGAAGTCGACGGAGACGAAGTTCGGACTGCGGCCCCCGGTCGCGGTCCGGCACTGCTCCGCGATGCGGTTCCGGAGCTTGGCTCCATTGTCCAGGGCCGCCGTGAGGACCGTGGGCACGTTGCGGTGGTGGCTCATCGTGAACAGCCTCCGGAAACCCGGCTCCTGCCGGTCCAAGGGCACGTCGGGCCAGCGCGTGACGCACGCGAGGTCGTTGCCCAGGTCGCCCAGGCTCCAGTAGTTGCTCACCGTCCAGGACCTGTCGTACATGACGCCCAGGTGCTCGCGGTCGGACCGGTCTGAGAAGACCAGCAGACGCTTGCCGGCGGTGACGAGATCGGCCACCTTCGGCCAGCCCTTCTGCCGGACACCCCATTCGTCCGGCCGGAACAGCAGCTGGTCGATCCCGCGGACCCTGCCGAGGGACTGCCCGAGCTGCTCGGCGCTGACGTAGTCCTCGAGGAAGACGGTCACCACCTCCTGCGGATGGGAGGCCAGGAAGTCCACCACGGTCTGCATGGTGCCGTGGAAGGACTGCCTCGGCAGCGCGTAAGTGGCTCCGGCGAAGGTCTTGCAGTCGCCGTGGCACAGGTACACGTCGCTCGGATAACAGTCGCTGCCGAAGCTGATGACGCACAGCCAGGTGCTGTGCTCGTACCAGTGCGTATCCAGGCTCAGGCCGCGGACCCCGCCTTCGAGCTGGGCGCGCACCGACTCGGACTGGTTCACGGAACTCCAGCGGGAGTCCTCGTAGTTGGTGAAGGAGTTGTGAGTGGTCAGGAAGGAGACCTCGTCGAGGCGGCGATCGCCCCAGCGGGCGGCGGCCTCGGCCGCCCGTGCGGCGGCGGTGGGGGAGGGAGAGGGAGGAAGGGGCGTGGGCGCGGCCGCGGCGGTGCCGGGTGCGCCGAGGAGGGCCAACAGGAAGAGGAACACCAGGAGGCGCAGGCCCGTTCTTCGCGCCGGCGAGGTGCCGGAACGCGCGCAGACCGCATCCCTGGAAGGCGTGTCCATGTCAAACATGCCGGGGAGGGTAGCGCGCCCGGCGCCGATACGCCTCCCCTCGGACGGCATCGGCCGAATCCCGCCGCGCCGAGCGGGCCCGTGGCCCACGACCTCGTCCTGGGCCCCCGGAGCAAGGCGCCGACGGTTCTTGCGGGCCGCTTCCGTGCTGGATGAGTTCCAGTACTGCGATAGGCGGGCGGGGAGCCCTCCAACGAGCGGCCTGAACCACCTCCTCAGCCATCGGCATGCCCACCAAGGCCGTCGGTGACGGGTGGTGCGTCATCTACGCCAGACTCGTGCAGCCAGCAGTCACCGCAGGACGACGCGGACACCGCGCTCCTCGAAGATCTCCAGAAGCAAGTCGAAGACGGCAGGCTCGTCCGCACTGGTGGACCTGCTGTCCGTCAGCCGGGCTCTGGCCGCGGCGGAACGCTCCCATTGCAAGGCGAATGGAGGGGAGGCACCCCAGCCACCTCTCAGACAGTCGTCCAAAGCGTCGAGGTTCCAGCCGAAGTATCCGCCGGGGCCGTTGATGGCTTCACCGATCGCGCAATAGAAGCTGTCAAGGTCAACGATCCCCCGGCCGTCCAGCGCGAACACCTGACCGGCAGGCGCGTCGGCTCTCCCACGACGCTGATACGTGCGAGACCGCAACGCTACCGACAGCCATGCTCGTCGATCTGCGGCGGAAAGGTCACGCCACATGCCAGTGCGATTCAGGCGACCCCCATGAAGCAGCTTCCACACACTGTCCGCTCCGGGAAGTGCTTGATCACACCACAGGGTGAGCGTGAGATCGCGGAGTCCGGCATCGAGGGTGGAGGGTTGGACGTCGACGACCGTTACATCGTTGACGAAGTAGGACCCCATGGCTGCACCGTCGGCATCGAGGAGCTCGAACCAGGCGTTTCCCGTGACAGCTCGACGGCTGCCAACGTGCTCGAGGCTCTCACCAAGGCCACCCTGGGGCGCGCAGCCGACGAGACGGACACGGCGCGTGCCCTCTTCTTCTTCCTCCGGCAGAGGTGTGAACAACCCTTCGGCCGCGCGAGCAAAACCCCAGAAGTCGGCGTCGTTCTCGTCCGAGGTCAGGGCGTACCCCGGGCCTTCGGTGCCCCGGCCCGATGTTCGTCTCGCAATCCGCATAAGAGCGTTGATCCTACCGGCGAGGAAAGTCTCCACAGTGAGCCAGTCCCCAACGAACCCGGTGGCCCTATGGCGAGTTGCCAGAAGGACCAGGACCAGGAGCAGAAGACGGGACCCCACCGAAGCGATCACCGACACCCTGACCCGCCCGGACTCCTCGCCCTCGACCGCCACGACCAGGCGGGCGGGCTGCCCGCGGGGCGCCGTCGCCGCGACGCCGACCGCGGGGGGCCGCGGCCGTGGTCAGCGTCATGGGGGCGCCGGGCGGCCCGTCAACACGCACGGCCGCCGAGGGGGCCCGGACGCGCGGCCGGGTGGTGGGCGTGTCACGGCGCGAAGAGGCGGTCTCCGGTCAGAGACCAGACGGCTGCGATGCGGCTGTCGGTGATGGCCAGCAGGTCGATGCCGCTTTTGGTGACGGGCTGGCCCGAGCCGTCGGTGTAAGTGGCGGTCCAGCGGGCGGCCACCTCCGTACGGGCGCTGTCGACCACCGGCGGACCGTCGACCGCGTACGTGAGGCCCGGGCGCTCCTGGCGGTGGGCGGCGATGACCGCGGTCAGGTCCGGGCGGTCCAGCGTGGCGTCGGGGCCGGTGCCGGGCACCGAGTTGGCGAACCGGAGCCGGAAGTCGGGCGCGATGAGGTCGTCGGCGAGGGCGAGGTCGCCGTTCCACAGCCGTGTCCACCCGTCCAGCAGCGCGGTGCCCTCTGCGCGGGTCAGCGTGTCCGTTGCGGTTGAGGTATCGGCCGTTGCGGCAGCCGTCGGTGCAACGGTCGAAGCGGTGGAGACGGTGGTGGTCATACGGGTCATGGGGAAGTGCCTTCCTGTCGTCGGTCGGTCACCAGCTTCCACGCCTCGGGCGACACCCCCCTGTCGGTGTTTACGAGTTCGTCGAGACCGACGAACTCCCGGCCCAGGGTGTCGAGCTCCGCCAGGTCCACCACCCGCGGCGGAACGGTCTCGGGCAGTACTTCGACGTGCTGGATGCGGTCCAACCGGAAGCCGCGTACTGCGGACCGGAGCCGGCACCATCCGATGAGGTACCAGTGGTCGCCGCCGAGGAACCCCTGGGGTTCCACACAGCGGTCGGTCGCAGCGCCCTGCGCGTCGGCGTAGGACAGGCGCAGGACCCGGCGCATGGAGAGCGCTTCCCGCAGTGCATGCGGCACGCCGGCGGGCTGTCGGGCGGGCGCGGCGAGCCGGACCCTGCCGGCCAGTTCGCCAGCGCCGTGCCGCTCGCGCTGCGGCATGACGGCGAGGATCTTCTGCAGAGCAGAACGGGCGTCCCGCGCGAACGGCGTACCGGCCAGGGCGTGCAGGGCCACTGCGAGCGCAGTCGCCTCCGCCGAGGTGATCGTCAGTGGCGGCAGGGTTTGGTCCTTGGCGAGTACGTAGCCCCCGGTGCGGCCGGTCTCGGCGTAGAGGGGGACTCCGGCCTGCTGCAGGGCGGCGAGGTCACGCTCGATGGTCCGGGTGCTGACCTCGAACCGGCCGGCCAGCCAGCGTGCGCTGCGGGGCAGGGGGGAGGCGGCGCGTAGTTCTTCCACCAGGGCGTACAGGCGATCGGTTCGGTTCACGGGGAACGACCGTAACCCAGTTGCCACTGAGAGGGAGGGCGGTTGTGGTGTCAGTGGCTCAGTGGCTCAGTGGCTCAGTGGGCTGGAGTGCAGTGTTGCAAGCAGGTTGAGAACCCTGCTGGTGATGCAGGTGGCGTCGGGGTCTCACGGACCGAGGCGCAAGCAGCGAGTCGGACCTCGCAGATGCGGAAGCCCCGCCGGACTGTCCCCCGCCGGCCAGACCGCGAGCGCCGTCTCAGGCGGCGTGGTGGCGAACGCCATGTCGTCCCGCCCACCGGTGGAGTTCCCCGCCCACGACCGTACGGCCGGCAGCCTCTGCCTGGGCGAGGGCATCGCCACCACCGGTCTGCTGCTCACCGCGGCAACGGCGATGCCCTCGCAAGGCGCTTCGGCTTCGCCGGTGACGACGCACTTCGGTCACGACTAGGAGCAAGGGATGGGATGGTCGTGTACCTGTGGTACACGCTGTGCCCATGGCGAGACGATCACAGGTCCGGGCGGGTACGGCGGGCGGCTGCCTCCTCAACGGATGCCTGACCCTCCTCGGCCTGCTGCTCGTGGCTGTCGTCGGCGCGTGGATCTGGCTGGAGACGCAGCCGGCGCGTGACGAGGCCGAGGCGCGGAAGAACCTGCGGATGAACGTCGAACGGTCCCGCGACCGGCTGGGCGGGGCAGCGGCCGACGGCGGCCTGTCCGACACGGAGATCGCCCGGGTCTTCCCTCCGTCGAAACCCGGCAAGGGCCTCGTCGGCGTGACGCGGCAGGGCGGCGCCGTCACCGTCGTCGCGGAAGTGTCAGGCCGGGGACCGTCTCGGGCCTTCATCTCCGGGTACGAGCGGTCGGTGGCGGGCTGTTACGCCTTCGAGGTGCCGCCCCCGTCCCCCGGCGCCCCGCGGCCCTCCGTCCGCGAACTGCCGCGGGCGGCGTGTGCAGCGGGCCCGGCCACGCCCCCCGAATCCAGTCGTCAGAACCCAGCTGCCACATCGCCCGGCCGCGGTGAGGCGTCGCGCTGACGAAAGCCATCTGCCAGGGAACCATCCCCGGCTTGCACGTACCAGGCGGCATCGGCGTGCACCCCGACCACCTCGACGAGGCCGTCCAGCGCCACCGTCCCTGCACACGTGTCCCGAACCAGAAGATCTTGTGAGCGGATGAATGCCCCGGTTAGGCTGCCTCGTCCCGCAGACCAGGGAGGATCCGCACCATGAGCAGCACCACGTCGCCCTTTCCCGATCGCATCGAGCTCACGGGCGAAGGCCTCGTCCTGCGTGACTGGACAGAAGCGGACCTGGCTGCGATGCCGGAATTGTTCGACCACCCCGACATCGCCTACTGGACGCCGATCGTCTCACCCTTCGACGAAGCAGCCGCCCGCGCACGACTGGACCGGGACCGGCGGCTGCGGGCGGAAGGCACGGTCATCCTGCTCGCCATCACCGTTGACGGCGGCGCGCCGCTCGGAGAGGTGATGCTGCGACGCGCCCCCGAGGGTACGGAGATCGGCTATGCGGTCGGCCCGGCGCACCGCGGTCAGGGGCTGGCTGCGCGGGCGGTACGGGTGATGGCTGCGTACGCATTCGAGCAACTGGGCGCGGAGCAAGTCATCCTGGAGCTGGAAGCCGAAAACGGCGCCAGCGTTGCCGTGGCCACCAAGGCGGGGTTCAGCCTGCTCGACGTGCCGCTGATCGAGGGCGAGGAGAAGGGCCGGCCTTACGCCCTGCAGACGTGGGGCCTGCTGCGCGCGGCCTTTTGACGGCGGCCAACTTCATCTTCTCCACCAAGTTCGTCGGCAGCGCCGTCTCGAACGTCTTCGGCGCGGGTGGAGGCTCCGGCAGTGGCCCTGACCCAACACCGCGGGACCTCGCGGAGTGCAAGAACGCCCTGGAGCAGCAGAGACGATCCCGACGGCACCATCCGGCCTCACGGCCGTCCCGGACGGCGAACTCGCCTCGGTCGAGGAGGTCGGTTCCGGCTGGTTCGCAGGCCCGGGGCCGGTCCTACGGCCGGACGGCGCGCCCGAAGCGGCCTCGACGCGACACGCCGGCCGGCGCCGCCCCCGTCGGGCTGGGATCGGCGCCGGCCCTCCGCCTGCGTCAGGCTTGCTGCCCGCGCCGACGCCGGTAGTAGGCGACCGTGACCACCGCCAGGAGCGGACCCCAGGCCAGCAGCGGCGCGTAGCAGGCGGTCATCAGCCAGGCGGACCCGCCCTTGGGCGCATCGGCGCCGCTCATCTCGTCGTTCCAGCCCCCGCACGCCGCCATGGCCGCGATAGCGCCGTCACCGGCCCTCGCCGGGCTGCCATCCGCTCGGCAGCGCGGGCAGGTCCCCGTGCGTGACCTTGAAGCCCCCTTCCGTGACCGGGGCGAAGGGAGCAGGGGCCATGCACGTGCCGACCCTGGATGCAACCGGCTTGCCGTCGACGACGTCCAGGTTGGCGACGCCCCAGCTGAAGCCGAACCGGCCGCGGCCCGGGCCCCCGTTCTTGACGCTGAACCCGTAACGGGTGCCGATGTCCGCGGGGTCGGCGGACTTGGTGACCACAGCGGTGAGCGTCGCGGTGTCGCCTCCGGTGACCAGGCAGTCCACAGCGGCTTCCGCCGTCCGGGTCTCCTTCGTCCGGGCCACCCGGTGGGAGATGGTGACCGTGCCACGGGCGTCGGTGGGCATGCCCTTCGGCAACGGCTCGATGGGGCGGCTGAAGGGCGCCGCGGTGGCGTTCACGGTGAAGCGGATCTCGTCGTCGGGCGCGTAGGTGTAGAAGATCCGTCCCTGCCCGCTGACCTTGGCAGGGCCGCTCGGCTTGCCCGCGGCGGAGGAGGGCGGTCCGCTCAGTGCGGCGAGGACCGTCGTGGCGGCCAGCACCACGACGGCGAACCGGCGGCGCGGGGTGGCGAGGATGCCGGACATGGGGGCTCCTTGGGTCGGTGGACCGCCGTCTCGGCGGCCGCGGTCTCGGTCGACGGGTTCCACCCTCGCTTCGCCGGCGGCGCCCGGACCATCTGCCGATCAGCGGATCTCCCGCTCTCCCGGCAGGCCGCTCCCTCTGCCGTTCGGCAGAGGGAGCGGACCGGTACCGCCCGTAGGATCAAGGAGTGGGGAAGACACAGGACTTCGGGCGCCGGGACGTCATGCTGACTGCGGCCGCCCTGGTGACGGGGTGCACGGCGCTCGGAGCCGTCGCCGTCGTGCACGGCGGCATGGCGCAGCCCTACGGGGCGGCGTCGGCGATCGCCGCGGCGACGGCGCTGCTGTGGGCCGCGGTCTGCTGGCCCCGTTCGCGTGAACGCCTCGGCCTGCCCTTGTCGTTCGCCGCAGCCCTGTCCCTGGCCACCACTGCCTTCGCGACTCCGCCGACCGTGCCCGATGCGTCGTGGGCGCGACTGGTGGAAGTGGCGGTACTGCTGGTGCTGCTCGTCGTCGCGGTCCGCTGGGTCCCCTTGCGGCACGCACCCGCGACGGTCGTGCCGGCGGGCGCGGCGGTGGCGGCGTGGACGCTGCCGCTGGTGCCGGAGCCCTCGCTGCTGTCGCTCGCCGGCGCGGCGGCGTTCTGGTCCCTGCCCGTGGTGGGGGCGACCGTCGTCGGCGGCTACCCGCGGCTGACGGAGTACCGCAGGCAGCGCCTCGTCGTCGAGACCCGCCGCGCCCAGCAGCTCGAACTCGCCCGCGACCTGCATGACTTCGTCGCCCATGACGTCAGCGGGATCGTCGCGCAGGCACAAGCCGCGCGGTTCGTGGCGGAGGCGCACCCCGCGCAGGCCCTGTCGGCCCTGGAGCGCATCGAGGCGGCCGGACTCAGCGCGTTGGCCTCGATGGACCGGATGGTGAAGACGCTCCACGAAGCGGACGGCGGTGAGGCCGGGCCAGCGGCGGCCGCTGGTGTCGAGGCGCTGCCCGGCGTGGACGGGCTGGCCGCCCTCGTCGCGCAGTTCTCCTGCGCCGGGCCCGCCCCGGCGGCGCGCCTGCACGTGGCGCCCGGCGCCACGGACGGCCTCTCGCGGGCCGCCGGTTCGACGGCCTACCGGGTGGTCGTCGAAGCCCTCACCAACGTACGCCGCCACGCCGCCGGGGCCTCGCGGGTCGAGGTGACCCTCACCCCGGCCCGTACCGCCGATGGTGCTCCTGCGCTCCGGGTCGAGGTGGCCGACGACGGCGGCAGCGGGCGGCCGGCCGAGCGGACCGCGCCGCGTACGCCCCTGCGGCGGGCGGGGGACGGCCACGGCGGCCGCGGGCTGAGCGGCATGGGCGAGCGCGTACGCGCCACGGGTGGCACGCTGTCCTACGGGCGCCGCGGGGAAGGCGGTTGGCGGCTCGTCGCCGTGCTGCCCGTGGCGGCCGTACCGGCAGGCGCCCCCGTAGGGGCGGAGCACTCCTCGTGAGCGGAGCACCCACCCGCATCCTGCTGGCCGACGACCAGGACGACGTACGCAGTGGGTTCCGGCTTGTCCTGGACTCACAGCCGGACATGACCGTGGTCGGCGAGGCCGCCGACGGAGCCACGGCGTTCGAGCTGGCCCGGAGCCTGCAGCCGGACGTCGTCCTGGCCGACATCCGCATGCCGCGGCTCGACGGGCTGGAGCTCACCCGCCGCCTCGCCGGTCCGCAGGCCCCGCACCAGACCCGGGTCATCGTGGTGACCACCTTCGACCTGGACGAGTACGTGCACACCGCCCTCCACAACGGCGCCAGCGGCTTCCTGCTCAAACGCTCCGGGCCCGCGCTGCTGATCGAGGGGGTCCGGGCGGCCATGGCCGGTGACGCGCTCATCAGCCCTCAGATCACGGTACGCCTCCTGCGCCGGCTCACGACGCCCCCGTCGCCCCAGGCCGCAGCCGCGCCCCAGGCCGGGGCACGCGTCGTCGATCCGCTGACCGACCGCGAGCGCGAGATCGTCCGGCTCATCGCCCGCGGCCACACCAACGCCCGGATAGCCGCCGAACTCTTCATCTCGCCGGGAACCGCGAAGACCCACGTCGCCAACATCCAGACCAAACTGAAGACCGCCAACCGGGTGGGCATCGCGGCG